>JAGVBL010000181.1 GCA_020059785.1 Ignavibacteriales bacterium
TGTTGATGCAAGTTCCAATCTAAATTCTTGAATTTGTGAGTCGAATGCACTCGATGACGGATTTTTTATACTAACAAACCTTGTATTTCTTTCAATATCTCTCCATACAACCTTTGCAAGTGCATCAAATGAAAAAGGGGAGTTAACAGGTAAGAACTTTATTCTATCCTGTAAAAAATAATTTGATTCCAATCGGCTTTGAATATTATTAAATACTCCGAATTCATCAGTAGTGGATTGATCTGCTGCAAAATAGAAGTCCTTGCGTTGTTGAGCGTAATAGGCAGAAATAGTATTCCCGAAATTTTCATCGATGTTACTCTGTGCTTCAACATTGAAATAACGGAAAGTATTCTTTCTTGGAGAAATATCTTCGTTCTGGTATTTCAATAAAGAGGAGATTTCAAATTCGCCCATTAATAACTTATCTAATCCAGCTTCAGCTCCATACAAAAGACCTTTGTCTTTTTCGCCAATTTGATCATTACTTGTAAATCCTCCGTATGGTGTAATGTCAAGTTTTTCCAGCGGTCTAAATTTTAAGAATAATGATGAGTTTAAAACAGAAGCTTTATTTATAGCCACTCGTCTATCATCGCTATAGAGATTATTATTTAAAAGGAATCCAATCTTCAATAAGGTAGATAAATCATACTGACCGAATAACCACAGGTATTGTTCATCCTTAATATTTTTATCAGAGGTTCTTATTATAGTTGAGTTGAAGTTTTCATTCAGCCCCACAAAAAAATTATTATCCTGATAGAAATGCCTTAATCTTGCAGAGAAGGTATATGTATTTAATTGTTTATCGAAATTATTATTAAGATCTTTTTTTGAAAATATGCGGCTGTTGTAAAGAAGACTGTCCCTTTCAATCTGAGCTGAGATTAAAGAAGGTAATAATAAAAGTATTATTAAAATTTTTTTCAATCTGGTCAATTTTGGAAATGAATTCTAAATTAATTCCGGTACAAATTACGATTAATAATTCCAATATTGAATAGCGGGGAATAAAATTTCAGTTGTTAAATATCTACCAAATCGCCGGATTTAGGAATAAAAACATTTCTGAATCCAATGGACTTAAGTGATGACTTAAATGATTCCTGCTGTTCCAATTCACCATGAACTAAAAAAATATTCTGCATTCTGCTTTTATCGAACTGAGAACAATAGTTTAATAATTCCTTCTTATCTGCATGAGCACTTAATGAATCCATAACAATAACTTCTGCATTTAATTTATACTCTTCTCCCCAAATATTTACGGATTCTGATTTATCGATAATCTTTCTGCCCAACGTATTTTCAGCCGAATAACCAACCATCAATACGATATTATTTGGATTCTCAATACTATTTGCAAGATGATGTTGAATTCTGCCAGCTTCGCACATCCCGGAACTTGATATTATAATTAAAGGTCCTGTAGAATTATTGAGCTTTTTAGAATCTTCAACATCGGTAATGTATTTCAATTTATTAAAACCAAACGGGTCGTCATGATTAATTAGATACTGGCTGATTTCAGAATCGAAACACTCGGGATGGTTTCTAAAAACATTTGTTGCATTAACAGCTAAAGGGCTATCAACATAAACAGGAATTCTTTCTAACTCGCCCGATTCAAAAATTCTATGCAACGAATAAACAATTTCCTGAGTTCTACCGACACTAAAAGCGGGAATAATAATTTTCGATTTCCTCTGGATAGATAATCTAACAACTTCCGCAAGTTTATTTTCAGCATCCAAAGGATTCTCGTGTTCTTTAGCGCCGTAAGTACTCTCACAAATGAAATGGTCAACATCCGGAATTTTCTCCGGGTCTTTTAATATCGGAAGATTCGGTCTACCAAGATCGCCGGAAAAACCAATATTTGTTGAAGTACCGTTTTCTTTTATGGACAAAAATGTAATTGCAGAACCAAGTATATGTCCAGCGTCGTAAAATGTAAGTTTTATTCCGGGCACTATGTCGGCTTCATGGTGATAATTAATTCCAGTAAACAGACTGAGAGTTTTATCAACGTCTTCTTCGTCATATAATAACTCAAACAACTTCTGTTTCTTTTTTGCTCTTTTCTTGTTTACGTATTCAACATCTTTTAATTGTACGTGTGCGCTATCTTTAAGCATAATATTGCATAAATCCATCGTAGCAAAAGTAGAATATATTTTTCCAGCAAAACCTTTTTTTACAAGAGAGGGAAGATTTCCCGCATGGTCTATATGAGCATGAGAAAGAATAACAAAATCAATTTCCTTCGGATCGAAATGATTAAATGTCCGGTTAATTTCAAATGCTTCTTTTCTTTTTCCCTGATATAAACCACAATCAAGTAAAAAAGTGGAATGATTTGCTTTAATTAAATGCATTGATCCGGTTACTGTTCTTGCGGCACCAATAAATTTTATTTCCATAGTCAATTCTTTGTAGAAGAAAATTTATTCATTAATTCAGTGGAATTAATTTTAAAAGCAGGTTACATGATAGATAATCAATTAACATGAATAACTTTATAGTTTTTGTATCCATTATAAATTTCGCGTGTTGCTGTTCTAACCACTGTTGCTGTTGGAACTGCAATAAGCATTCCGAAAATGCCAAGTAATTCGCTGCCTATTAGAATAAGTATAATAATTACCAGTGGATGTAAATCAGTGTTCTTAGAAAAAATATTCGGTTGAATAAATCCGTTATCAAATGTGTAAACAATAATAAATAGTAAAAGTATATTCGGAAGCATTGAGAAATTACCGAATTGAATTAAAGAGATAATTATTGCCGGTATTCCTCCAATAATAGGCCCAAAGTACGGAATTAAATGCCCAACTCCGGCAATAAGACCAATTGAAGCGGCGTTCTGAATACCCAGTAATGCCAGACCAAATCCGCTCATTAATCCCACAAGAGATGCGTCCAGTATCCATCCGCGCACAAACCTGCTCAGTTCTTTCGTAATTTTTTTTATAACAGAATACGACACCTCGAAATATTTATTAGGCATAATGTTGACAATTCCCTTAATCAATACACGGTTATCTTTCAAGATAAAAAATGTCATAAACGGAACTATCACCAGAATAGCCACAACCGATACAATACTAGATAGTATGTTGCTAATATTGTTTACCCACCCGAAAATAATATTTTGTATAAATGTTACTATCTTATCTGCGAGATGAACCGAATTTAAAAACGGGAAAATTGATTTTAAGTTCTGCTCTATATGACTTATTAACGATTTAATATTATCGGGTGTTAAAGCTAATCCTAATTCATTGAACTGATCTACTACCTTTGGAAGCAAGAATGAAAGTAAACTAAAAATTAATACACCGGTAAGAATAAAAACACTTAAGACTGATAAAAATCTTTGCAAACCTCTTTTTTCCAGAAAATCCACAATTGGATTGAATATCATTGCAATCAACAATGAAATTATTAGCATTGCTATTATTTCACCAAAGAGATAAGCGAGATAAATAATTATTGCAAGTAGAGTAATTGCAACTAATACTTTTTTTATGAAGCCGAACTGTTTATCAGATAGTAGCATCATTTCACCAATTGACATATCTAATATTTCTAATAATTATTTAATAATCAATCTTTATTAATTCCAGAACCTATTGGGATTAATCTATTATCCGATTTATCTATATTTGTAAGGTTACTTTATAACAATTAGGTGGGAAATATGTCTGATATTCAATTACTAAAACAGATTAGAGAAAAAGCTTCTCAAAGAAAAAAAACAATAGTATTACCTGAGTCGCATGATGAAAGGGTATTACGTGCGGCAGAAATTTTAGTAAAGGAAAAAGTTGCTTCAATAATTACACTAGGGAATGAACAGAAAATTAGAGAAGAAGCTCAAAAACTTGGTGTAGATCTTCAAGGAGTTAGAATAATTGATCCTGAGAAATCTGATAAGCTGAGTGATTTTTCAAATATTTTTTATAACAAGCGAAAACACAAAGGTGTTACAATTGAACAGGCACGCGATACAATTAAAAGAGATTTGTTCTTTGCCGGAATGATGGTTAGCGAAGGAATGGTTGATGGAAGTGTTGCCGGTTCATTTGCAACTACTGCAGATGTTACCCGCGCAGCAATTTTTTGTGTAGGTCTTAAAGAAGGTATTTCAATTTTATCCAGTTTCTTCCTTATGGCATATCCAGATAAAGTTTACAGCTTTGCCGATTGTGCTGTAAATCCTAACCCTGATGCCGCACAGCTTGCCGATATTGCAATATCAACCGCCGATAATCATAAAAAACTTACCGGTGAGGAACCTTTTATTGCGATGCTATCATTTTCTACAAAGGGAAGTGCCGAACATGAATTGGTTGATAAGGTTCGTAGCGCTACTAAACTTGTTCGCGATAAGAGACCCGATCTTAAAGTTGATGGGGAACTTCAGTTTGATGCTGCAATTGTGGAAAATGTTGGTAAGAAAAAAGCCCCCGGTAGTGAAGTTGCTGGTCGTGCAAATGTTCTCGTCTTCCCGGATTTGAATTCTGGTAATATCGGTTATAAGATTACTCAAAGATTAGGTAAAGCCGAGGCTGTAGGTCCGGTTAACCAAGGAGTTAAGAAACCATTTTTCGATTTAAGCCGTGGTTGCAGCGTTGAAGATATTGTTAACACTGCTGCAATTGCTTGTCTAATGGCAGATTAGGTATTCGCAGATATTTATTTGAATAATTACTTTTGAAAGGGCCCTTTTTGTATAAATTATATCTTCAATGAGAATTTGAAATTTATCGCATGAATAAATAAGTTAAAGCAAAATAAAAAGGTATACCATGGAAA
>JAGVBL010000324.1 GCA_020059785.1 Ignavibacteriales bacterium
TAGAATAAACGGGGTTGAAACTGAGAGAAATTTTTTTCAATCTTTTTACCAATATCGTATCGTAATGTAAAAGCATTAAAGAAGTTTATTCTAAGACCAAAGCCAACACTGCCTAATGTTTCTTTGTAATGTTTATCCCATGCAGAACCGGCATCAAAGTAAAGGGCACCACGAATATCAAAAAAGCTTAATCCGAATACAGGAAATTTTATATAGAGCTGATCAATTAAAGGAAATCTCAGTTCAACCGAAGTGAGCCACAGCTTTTCTCCGCGTATAGACCAACGCGGCCATCCTCTTAAATCCCAGCTTCCGCCGGCAAAGTATCTGCGTGCTTCTTTACCATGATTAGCAAAAAATGCAGCACGTGCAGCTACACTGCTTCTTAATCCAAGCCGGAAATAGTGCCTGTAATCTGCAATGAAAGAGAAATAATTTAGATTGCTGAATTTAACATCACTGGTATAGCCAAGTAGTATTCTAAAACGTGAACCATCTATTGGTCCTGATGAAGCCCATAATGAGTTATCGTGAACGAAAGACAAAGAGTTTGAAACCATTAAAGCTTTTCTAGGAAGAATTGCACCATCAACATCTTTATCGGAGTTGGCAACACTTACAGAAGCTTCTAACCGCTGAAAACTTGAAAATGGATAATACATTTCGAAGTAACCGCCAAATACCCTTTCGTAGAAATAAACGTTGGACTCACGTATGTCGTAGCGCCTTCCGGAATAGTGGAAAATTCCGTATCCATAATTTGTCCGTTTGCTTAAGTTAATTCTTGTAATGGCAACATTAAAATTTTTCAGAATTTCACTCTGGTATTCGGCAGTATTGTAAATAAAGAACAGGTAGCGGTCGTCACCTAAAAGATCGCTTAAAGTAAGCAGAGCGCCTCCACGCGAACCGTAAACAGGATCAGTAATTAACTGTCCAACTGCATAATCGAGTGTGTATTCGCGTTCATAAACAAGTCTATCCTGTTCAGCCGGAACGTGAATTTTATCTGCTATCCATTTAGAACGGGCTTTATTAAATTCATTACTAACAATAATATTTTGCTGAGAAGAGAGATTATCGAGATTTAGATTATAGAACTGGAACGAAAAGTTTTCGAATGCAGAGGTTATAATATTATTATCGTCTGCAAACGAAAAGCTGTAAACACTTGTAACAAAATTTGTAAGCCGGGTAATATGTTCCTGTTCATATTGATCATAATTCATTTTATAAATATTATATGTGCCGTCATAATCGCATGTGAAATAGAGTTCTTTATAATCTGGTGAGAAAGCGGGCGTTGAGATATTTCCATTAATATAGGTAAGATATTCAATTTGTTTTGTGTTCAGGTCATATTCGAACAAATTAAATTTCTGACGGTACTCACCGGCTGTTCTATCCGAAGCAAAAATAATTTTAGAGTTCTCCTTATTAAAAACCGGATCAGTATCCTGATAATAATCGTTTGTAAGACGTAATAATTCATTGGTAATAAAGTTAAATGTGTAGAGATCGCTATAACCTTTTTTGTCGGTTGCTGTAAACACAAGAGTATTGCCATCCGATGAAAAGTTCGGTGCTCTGATTGTAATCATATTATCAAAAGAAAGTGTCCGGATTATTTCATTATCCTCAATTGAATAGATATGGATTACATCTCTGCCAAGAGATTTTGTAACAAATGCCAGCAATCCGGAATTAGAAATACCAAGTGAATTCTCTAATAAATGAAACGACTCAAATTCTGAATAGCGCTCGCCTTCAATAAGTACTTCAGATTTAGAGTATTCATCGTTTTCAATATCATATTTCATTCTGAAAACAGAAGAATATCCGTTATGATTACCTATAAAATAAATTTCCTTTTTACCAGCTTTCTCGTAATAAGCGGGATCGAAATTGAAACCCTTACCGGTTAATTTTTTTGCTTTTACAAAATGCGGGTAATTGTTCTGGTATAGAGGAAAATACTTCTGCCGCATCGAAAAGGTCCACAGGTTGTCTATATTAGTAAACTTATCACCAAGAGTAAATTCAAGAACTTCCTTGAAAGTAGTAAACCTCCAGAAATTTTCCATAAGCTTAAGAATCTTATCTTCACCATAAGTTTGGGAAACAAATTCAAGAAACTTCTGCCCTTCCTTATAAATTATATACCCGTAAACGTTATCGAGATTTTCGAGAGTAACAAAGTTTCCGTTAAGCACAAGATCCCGCATCACCATTTCCGATTGAGTATCCCAGTGGAATGACCAGTATTCAGCAAGTCCCTCTACAAACCATAGAGGAGGCAACCTTGTATTATCAATTCTATGATCCGATAGAATGTTAAAAATTTTATTTGTCATAAAGACATGAACAAGTTCGTGACGTATTACATGCTGAAATGAAGCAAGGTTGCCAAGGTATGGAATAACGACACGTCCTTTCATAAACTCGAAAAATCCGCCTACACCTTCGGGAATAAATCCCGGAGTAATGTTAGTTTGTTGAAAATGGATGTGCGTGTTATAAAATATTAGAGGAATTTTTACTGTGATGATGTGATTGAAATTAACTTTATACTCTTCGTAAGCTTCTTCTGCAAACTTAGCGCCTATTTCCGCAAGCTCTTCAAAATCATCGTAATAATAAATATTGAAGTGCTCGGTTCTTAGAACTTTCCAGTTAAACTTTTCATACTGAACTTTATTCCTACCAAAAAAATAAAATTGCGCAAAGATTAATTGCGGTATTAAAAAAATGAGTAGAGAATATTTCCAGTATTTAACCGTCAAAGACGCGCCTTAAGATAGTTTATGTTATCAATAGAAGTAGGATTAATACCTCTAATTACAGCCAAGTAATAAGAAATCCAGTCGCCTAAATAAATTATATCTACCAATCTTTCCTTCCAGCTTTTTTCATTACTGGAGACGTTAATAATTTCGCATCCGGTCTTTGCAATAACTTCTGATGTAATCTCGTAACGTTTTTTAACTTGCGGATGATACTCTTCATCCAGAATATTAATGAGTTTCAGGTTTATCTGTTTTTGTTGAAAAGTATCCCATCCTAAAATTTCATTATGATCTAATTCAGGTAATAAGCCATAGAACGAATGTAATTTTGAATTTTCATTAAACTGTCCTTTAAACCGTGCACCTACTGCGGACGTATATTCCGAAACAGCATAAATTAATGGGATATACCCGACAAGTTTTTCAGCAAGAGATAGTGCTTCATTTTTAGTTTGAGAAAAGATTTCCCCTTTCCTTTTAAGCAGATCAATAATTGAATTGACAACTTCGTTTTGTTCGGGAACTAATTTCAAGGATTGAACCATTTTAAGCAATGTAAAAAAATTGACCCAGAGAGCAAACCGCGGTTGATAACCTTTCAACATTTTACCGAGAGGCAGTTTATGTTTTACTGCAAACTCTTCTAATTTACCACCGGTAGTAATACAAGCAACCTGGCATTTTAGTTTAATAGCTTCATCGGCAGCAGATAGAGTTTCTTCTGTGTTGCCAGAATATGAAGAAGCAATTACAAGAGTATTTTCATTTGCATAAGGTGGTAATTCATAATTACGATTGACCACATAAGGATATTTAAGTTCATTCCGTAAAAAATTCTGAAGTAAATCCCCGCCAATTGCAGAACCGCCCAATCCGGTTAGAACAATATTTTTTATTTTAGATGTGTCGATAGATGAAACGTCTATCGTATTATTCCATGCAAATTCAACTTGCTTGTAAGATTCGATTAATACCTTAAATTGATTTTCAACATCGTACTTTTTAATCATTTCTTGGAGTTCCATTTTATCCTCTTATTAATTTTTTAATAATATCCTGAATTTTAGTATTGAAGAAATTGTGAAGATGCTGACTAATTTCTTTTTCCGATTTCATTGTTATACATTCGTCAGCAAGTGATTGCAGCTCTTTATAATTAAGACTTCTTATTATTTTCTTTATAAGCGGAATAGCCGAAGCAGAAACGCTTAGAGAATCCAGACCAAGTCCAATAAGTAAAGGAACCGCGAACGGATCGGCTGCCATTTCGCCGCACATACTAACGTAAGCACCGGTTTCTTTACTTGCTTTAATAATATGTTTCAAAGTTCTAACAACAGCAGGGTGAAATTCCTGATATTGTTTAGAGACGATATCATTTCCCCTATCAACGGCAAGTAAATATTGAATCAAATCATTTGTGCCGATACTAACAAATTCAACTTCGCTTGCAAATTCCTTAGCCATTACAGCGGCAGATGGTATCTCTATCATAATACCAACGCCAATATTCTTATCGTAATTTATACCATTTGCACTTAGCTCCTTCTTACATTCTTCAATCAATCTTTTAGATTCAGTAATCTCATAAATTGAAGCAATCATAGGCAACATTAATTTAATATTCTTATGAGAGCTGGCTCTAAGAATTGCTTTAATCTGCACCTTAAATAGATCCGGGCTATCGAGTAAAAGTCTTATTCCCCGCCAGCCGAGCATCGGATTCGGTTCGTGCAAATCGACCGGCAAAACTTTATCACCGCCAATGTCAAATGTTCGTATTATAACTGTATCCGGATAAATCTGTTCTGCAATATTTTTATAAATCTGGTACTGTTTTTCTTCATCGGGAAATTCTTCATATTCTTCAAACAGTTGTTCGGTTCTTACAAGTCCAATTCCCTGAGCGCGGTTGTGAAGTATAAAATCCATTTCGCTCGAAACATCGAGATTGGCAAGAAGCTTAACTTCCCTTCCATCCAGAGTCTGCGAAGGAAGATCTTTAATTTTGTTCAACTCTTCATCATGTTCGGAAAGTTTTTCTAACTTCTCTTGATATGATGCGAGCTGTTTTTCATCGGGGTTAATAATAACCTGACCGAAAAATCCATCAACGATAACGACGTCGCCATCTTTAATCTTATTGGTAGCATCATGAAGACCAACAACTGCCGGAATGTTTAATGACCTTGCAAGAATTGCTGCGTGCGATGTAAGTCCGCCGAAATCAGTAGCATACCCTTTAACATTCGATCTGGCAAAAAGGACTGTATCCGATGGAGATAGATTTGATGTAATAACAATAACATCATTTGTAATACGGCTTTTTAGTTTCTTCTTTTTCAGATTTCTGAGAATTCTATTTTTAATATCCTCAATATCATGCGAACGCTCTTTCATGTAAGGTTCATTCGATGCACTCATTATACGTGTGTACTTAGAAATTTCATCTTCAACAACAAATTCAGGTACTTTCATTTCTATACGTATCCTGTTCTGAATTGTTGAGAGAAGAATCGGATCGTCAAGGATCATAATTTGAGCATCGAAAATTGCGGCGCGTTTTTCGCCAAGTTTATCAACTGCAACGGAGAATATTTTTCTTAGTTCCTTTTTAGATTGAGCGAGAGCCGTTTCAAGGTTTTGCAATGCTTCATCAACATTAGTAATGGAATCATCATTAATTGATTCCCGCTCCTTTTCATAGATGAATGCTTTTGCAATTGCAATACCCGGTGCTGCTGCAATTCCTTTTATTATGTTATCTGTTTTTGTTTCCATATTACATCTCGTCGAATCCTCTGTTGAAATAATTTATTATTTCTTCTGCTGCTTCGTTTTCATCAATTCCATCAAATGTTAAAACAATTTCGGACCCTTTCTCAGCCGCCAAGGTCATTACACCAATTATACTTTTACCATTAATGTGCATTCCGTCTTTATTCAGGAAAAAATCGCATTTATACTTTGAAGCAAGTTTAACAATAGTTGCAGCCGGACGAGTATGCAAACCGGCATTGTTAATTATTTTTACATTACGTTCAATCATTATTTATTTCTTCCGATTAATGCATTGGCAAGCCAGATCATTAATTCTCTTCCATCAATATCCGGAAGACTATTAGCATTTTTCAATGCAAGTTTAGTATAACGAAGAATTTCTTTTTTCGCATCATCAATTACGTTGAGACGGTAATAAATATTTTTATAGGAATCGACCTCAGAATATTCAATTCCTTTATTCTTTATAATCTTCATCAGCAATTTTTTATCATTTCCTTTTGATTTCTCGAGAGCTCTGATAAATAAAAAGGTTTTCTTCCCTTCAACAAGGTCGCTTCCAATTTTTTTACCGAATTTATCTTCTTCCCCGATTAAATCCAAGAGATCATCCTGAATTTGAAAAGCCATACCAAGATATTTCCCAAAATTTTCTGCTGCCTTCAGATTAAATTTATCAGCTCCGGCTATCCGAGCTCCAATTGAACAGCACATTTCCGCCAGTGCGGCAGTCTTCTTGTAAATCATTTCCTTGTATTCGTTAATTGTAACGTCACTGCGCAATTCAAATTCTTTATCAAGACTTTGCCCTTCGCATACTTCTATAATCCCGTGCGTAAAAGTTTGCAGAATCTTTACCGAATTTTCTTTACAATCTTTTAAAAGACTTTCGTAAGATAACGTAACAAGGATATCTCCGGCAAGAATAGCAGTATTCTGATCATACTTAATGTGAAGTGTAGGTCTTCCCCTTCTCATTTCTGAATTGTCCATTATATCATCATGAACGAGTGTAAAATTATGAAGTAACTCAACGGCTAATGCTGCATTATAGACTTGTTTAAATTCTCCACCGACAGCTTTAGCAGAAGTGAGGACAAGAAATGGTCTTATTCTTTTTCCGCCACCTTCAAGAACATATTTACTCGGCTTATACAATGATTCCGGATTCTTACCCTTAAAATAAGCAGTTAATTTCGATTCGATTTTCTTTAATTCTTGTTTATAAATATGGTCGGGTTTCAAAAGAGCTCCGATTTTCTGATCAATTTTTTCTTCTTGAAACTTTTTAAATCCTTCGAGCCGGTCAAATACATTATTTTTTTAACTGATTCAAACCAATCAGTAATTAAATGTATAACACCATCCACACCATTAGAATTCACTTCGAGCAAAATTTTTCTTGCAGAACCAACTATATCTGCGCCCAGCAAAAGTGACTTAGCAATCTCATCAAAGTTATTTATGCCGCCTGATGAAATGAGTGTGAACTTATGATCCTTTTTTAAGTCGTTAATTGTTCTTATGCAGTACGATGTTGGAAGTCCCCACTCCCTAAAATAATTTTCGTCCGAATTATTCCTAATCAATTCGACTGCAGCCCAACTTGTTCCTCCCGAACCCGCAACGTCAATACCTTTAATACCGGCATTTAACAATTCTTTGGCACACACTTTAGAAATTCCTGATCCAACTTCTTTTGCAATAAAAGGAATTTTTATTTTTGATGTCAGCCGTTCAATACTTTTTAGAAGACCTCTAAAGTGAGGATCACCTTCCATTTGAAGCAATTCCTGAAGCGGATTAATATGTATTACAAATGCATCGGCTTCAATTAAGTCTATCAGTTTTTTTACATCATTAATTACATTTCTGGATTTTACTATTTCAGATGCACCAAGATTACCCAGAACAGGAACATTACCGGCATTCTTACGAACGACCTTATAAGAATTATGAAATGTTTTTTCTTCCAAAGCTTGTCTTTGACTTCCAACTCCAATAGGAATATTCAGAGAATTTGCAGCGGCTGCTAATTTTTCATTCAGTTTTTCTGCTTCTGCTGTTCCGCCGGTCATACATGAAATTAGAAACGGGTAAGAAATTTTCTTATTAAAAAAGTAGGTCGATAAATCAATTTTCCCGAATTCAACTTCAGTAGCAGCATAATGTTCAAAGTCATAGTTCTCAAATCCGTTGGTTTTTTGTTTAAACGCAACATCATCGGTAAGACATAAATTGATATGGTCTAGTTTCCTTTTTATTGTATCGTTCTTCATGTTACGGATTTTATTGAAATGCTATAACAAAATATAAATTTTCCGGCTTAGAATCTTATTGGTTATTAATCATTAAAAATATTTATTGAATCTGCCAATCATTTGAAATAAATTGACACACAAAATTCTAACATCATAACGGAAAACAAACATGTCAAAACCAAAATTAAGTTTTTGGCAAATATGGAACATGAGTTTCGGATTTTTAGGAATTCAATTCGGATTTGCACTTCAAAACGCAAATGTAAGCAGGATTTTCGAAACGCTTGGAGCAGAGATTGATAAGATACCTATTCTATGGATTGCAGCACCTATAACAGGTTTGATTGTTCAGCCAATAATTGGTCACATGAGCGATAAGACATGGAATCGGCTTGGTAGAAGGCGTCCTTATTTTCTTGTTGGTGCTATTCTTGCATCTGCAGCACTCTTTATAATGCCCAATTCTCCTTATCTATGGTTTGCTGCCGGAATGTTGTGGATACTTGATGCATCAATTAATATTTCGATGGAACCGTTCAGAGCATTTGTTGGCGATATGCTTCCTTCCGAACAAAGAACTGTTGGATTTTCTATGCAGAGTTTCTTTATTGGCACCGGAGCTATTATTGCTTCGGCATTACCATATATAATGACTAACTGGCTTGGTATTTCCAATACTGCACCCGAAGGTGAAATTCCTGCTTCAGTTAAATACTCTTTCTATATAGGTGGAATTGTTTTTTTACTGGCTGTTGTTTGGACGGTAATCAGTTCAAAAGAATATTCTCCGGAAGAATTAAAAGCTTTTAGTGAATCCGAAAAAAAATTAAATAGTACATCATTTATTGAATACGAGGATAATCCAATCAGCAAGAACATCCTTTACAGAAACGGTCTTGTCTGGTTTGTTGCCGGATTACTTCTTCTCTCTTTATTTCACTTTTTAATTTATATCGATTTAGGTCTGATTGTATTATTCGGCGGTATTAGTCTGTTCGGATTACTACAGGTTCTAAGCGGATTACTAACAAGGAATAAAAAGCAGATAGGATTTGTAGAGGTTATTAATGACCTGTACAAGATGCCAAAAACAATGGTTCAACTCTCTTTCGTTCAGTTCTTTTCGTGGTTCGCACTATTTGCAATGTGGATATATACAACACCGGCGGTTACCCATCATATTTATGGCGCAACCGATAATGCATCGGAGCTATACAACGAAGGTGCAAACTGGGTTGGTGTTTTAATGGCAGTTTATAATGGGTTTGCAGCGGTTATGGCATTTGCAATAATGTGGATTGCAAAAAGGACAAGTAGAAAATTTGTTCACATGTTAAGTCTTATTATCGGTGGTATAAGTCTCGCATCATTTTATGTAATTAAAGATCCTCAAGTACTTCTAATATCTGAATTAGGAATTGGATTAGCATGGGCATCTATTCTTGCTATGCCCTATGCAATATTAACGGGTTCACTCCCATCAGATAAAATGGGAGTTTATATGGGTATATTTAATTTTTTTATAGTTATCCCTCAAATTACCGCTGCAGCAATCCTGGGATTTTTTGTACGTAACTTATTTGGTAACGAAGCCATATATGCTCTTCTGTTAGGAGGATTATCGATGATAATTGCCGGTATTTTCGTGATGTTTGTAAAGGATGAGGATTAGATATCTACTAAATAGTATTTTTATAAATGAGACTTATCTTGACCAGTCTCAATAATAAAAATAAAAATGTCAAAATTCAGAGACACATTTAGAATAGAATCAGCACGATTAAAAGATTGGGATTATTCAAATCCATGGTGGTACTATATTACAATCAATACAAAAGATCATATAGAATATTTTGGAAGGGTTTTAGATGGTGTTTTGGTTTTGGATAATTTGGGGAAAATAACTGAGAACTATTGGACGAATATTCCCAAACATTTTTCGAATGTTGAGTTAGATTATTATGTAATTATGCCGAATCATATCCGTGGTATAGTAATTCTTAAAGAATACTGTAGAGACGTTGCATGCAACGTCACTACAAAAGAGAACAATTTTTATTCAAAAATATCGCCCTTAAAAAATTCATTATCTACTATTATCCGCTCATTCAAATCTGCTGTTACAAAATATGCTCATGAAAATGGATTTATTAATTTTCAGTGGCAAAATCGTTTTTACGACAGAATTATTCGTAATGAAAAAGAATTATATAACATACGTAAGTATATTGAATTGAACCCAATGAAAGGGAATATTGAATTTGATAATCCAGAAAATATTTTTGTATTGTGAATTTATAATCACAATACATGTATCACTAATCGGGATTTAATATAACCAACAAATTATCGTACAACACAAATTGGATGTATAATATCCTTCAATATTTCTTTTTACAGGTTCCTATTTATTATTACCTGAACAATAAAGTCATTCAAAAATTTCTGTTTTGAGCCACGTAAATCTAGAAGCATTACTTTAATAAATCTTTCTTTCTCTTTTACTCTTTCCGAATATTTTGTGCTCAATATTTTATAGTCCTCAACCTTTTGCCAGTTAGATACTATACTTGTCCAGTTATTACCAATACATTTGGCAATATCATCCGATAACTTCTTATAAATTTGTTCAGCTTCTTTAAGGTTATCGGTTTCAAGGTAAACTGCATTGTAAGATGCATCGGAATCATCTATAAAAGCATCCTTAGCATTGTTAAGTTTTACAAAGGACTGTTTAGAATCGACCGGATTTTCAAAAAGAAGAAAATATGCTTTTGCATGCGCAACAATAAAATTAAGGGTTGAACAAAAATCTGAATCAGATGGTAATGAAAGAGAATTTGACGAAGCAAACGCATATTGAAAAGTATATTTACCAAGAGAGTTTTGATCACCAATTACATATAGAACCCACTCGCCTTCTTCCGGAACAGTTGTAATTAATGATGCAATATTTCCATTGCCATCACTTTGTTTATAGACATTTCCATTGGGAGAAACAAAAACAATCTTGGGCTCAAACTTTTCGGAATAAACAACAAAGTTTACACCTTCGCCGGCATATAACGGAATTTTATAACCGTCGTATCTTCCGAACCCTTCCTTGTACTTATCACTTTTAGTAAGTTCCCCATTTACTTCATTGAACTCAACTTCAAATTGTGCACTTATTGGCAGTGAAATCAAAAATAATAATATGATAAATTTTATTTTCATTAAATCCCTTACTCTTTAGTGACCTGATTTGATTTAATATCTTTTGAAACTATAGTGGGTGAATCTTTTACCATTAGCCATAAAACAGAAGAAACAATTAAAGTAGTTCCACTTATTATAAAAATAATATTTTTATCTGCTGCATTTTGAATAAACGTTCCAAGTACCAAACTGACTAATAGTTGAGGTAAAACAACCGAAAGGTTAAATATTCCCATGAATAAACCCATTTTGGATTTATTTACTTTTTCCGACATGATTGCAAATGGCAAGCTAACAATTGCAGCCCAGCCAATACCACAAACTGCCATAAGGAGCCATACATTTATTGAAGAATTACCGAATAGAACTATTCCGAAATAACCAATGCCCATAATTGCAACTGCTGTAAGATGTGTCTTAACCCTCCCTATTTTTTCGGTTATCGGTTCAAGCACAAATACAGGTAATAGAGCACCAACCGCGTTTAATATTAGGAATGATATTGACAATATCTGTCCTGTTTCGTCATTTGTAGCCGGATTCAATTTCTGTTCAACATAACCGATCATATAAACAAACATTGTCTGAACACCAATCCATGAAAATGAATGAGCAAAAAGTAA
This sequence comes from Ignavibacteriales bacterium, assembly GCA_020059785.1. Taxonomy (GTDB): domain Bacteria; phylum Bacteroidota; class Ignavibacteria; order Ignavibacteriales; family Melioribacteraceae; genus DSXH01. The sequence continues at coordinate 11,650 of JAGVBL010000324.1, forward strand.
TTTTAAGAATTGACTCCAATCTGTTGATGAACTGGTAATATTTTCTTCAGATTGTTCTTTGTGAAGAGATTTAGATTCTTTGATAAAAAACATCGGAATAATAGAGAATGCCAGGACAAGAATTACTCCAAAATAGATTAGAAAAAAATTGCCAAATATTGCACCGATTGCATAAGCAAGAACACCAAAAGAACCGGAAATGGTTTGCATCCACGTATAACCTTTTGTTCTTGGAACACCACCAGGGGTTACATCTGCGATAATTGACCTTGTTGGATTAAAACTAATGTTTATTGCAAGATCTAATGTTAAAGCAACAAAGGCAGCAACAATTATGATGTTGGAGAATCCAAAGAAGTCGCTTATCACACCAATGTTAGGAAGAGTAAAAAGCATTAATGCTGCAAGAGTACCACCTATTAGAATAAATGGTCTTCTCCTTCCACCCCAGAACCAGACATTATCACTTATCAGACCAACTATGGGCTGACCAATAATACCGGCAAGAGGACCTGCTGCCCAGACAAATCCAATCTCGTGAAGATCTAAATTAAACTTGGTTCGCATTAGCCAGCTTAATGCTGCTATTTGGATTGAGAGAGCAAATCCCATTGCAGTTGCCGGTAAACTAAGAATAGCATAAAACGGTTTGGAAAGTTTCTTTTGCATCTCTAACATTGTAACCTCTCAAAAATTCTATCGTTTTACAAAATGTTTAATTAATTAGTTGAAGTTACGCAAAGTTAAAAAACATAAGCAAAATAAGGGGTCATATTAGTGTATCATGAAAAAACTAATATATCAAACCGCCTTATTCGCTTATGTCAATACAATCTGTTTCAGTCCGCCTAAGGCGGATTAACCCAACATGCACTAAGATTTCTGAACAGTTTAA
>JAGVBL010000115.1 GCA_020059785.1 Ignavibacteriales bacterium
TATCCTTATTTAACGATTGCGCAAAATCGTTATTTCCGATATCTCTTTTTTTTCCTTAGCCTTACGGCTGTTTTATCACCCGATTTGAGGTACGCTTAGGATAATTTTTATTTCTTAATATACGAGAGCAATAATGAGACGAATTTACAACGCTAATTATAATAACAATATTTCTTTCTTTACCATTTTATTACTAATCATAATTTTTGCTAAATCAGCAAATTATGCTCAAACTGCATCTGTAAGCGGAAAGATTATGGTATCCACAGTTGGCGTGCAAAATGTTTCTGTTACGTTTATTAATGAAAACGACACCACTAAAAAATATTCTGCGGTAACCGACAATGAAGGAAATTACAGCGTTGGAATTATTACGTCGGTAAATTCCGATGAGGATAAGATACCTTCAGCATTTCAACTGGAACAGAATTACCCAAATCCTTTCACTTCATCAACGGCAATAGTATATAAACTTAACAAGCATGCGGATGTTCAGTTAAGAATTTATGATATACTCGGAAGAGAAGTAAGAAAATTTAATTTCGATAATCAGTCAACGGGAATCCACGGAATACACTGGGATGGTAGAAACAACTACGGTGGAATGCTTTCGCCGGGAGTCTATTTTTATCAGCTCGTCTCGGGAAATAATTCCATCACAAAGAAAATGATTTTTGGTACTGCACGTAATGAAAATTTTACTTTACCAAACTTTATTTCATCAACATCACCCAGTAATTCTAAACTTGAAACGAACATTGTGCAGAATGCTGTTTACAAAATTAGAATTGAAAACCTGCCAAATACTTTTCCGCCAATTGTTTCAAAGCAGATTAATAATGTTACGGTAATAAGAGATACTACAATTAATATAAGTATAGATACACAAACTGCCATTCCGGTTGTTACAATTTACACGGACAGCACACAACAAATAATAAGAGGATTTGGTGCAGCAAATATTGTTGGGTGGCGACCTGATATGACTTCAAGTCAGATTAGCAAAGCTTTCGGAACAGGTGACGGACAATTAGGCTTTTCAATACTTCGCTTACGCGTACCTTATAGCGGAACAAATCAGGACTTCAGTTTTCAGGTATCGACTGCTAAGACGGCACACCAGATGGGCGCAACAATTATTGCATCGCCATGGACTCCACCGGCTATCATGAAAACCAACAATAATATTGTTGGTGGTAGATTAAAAGAAAGTTCTTATGCTGCTTACGCTGCTCACCTGAAATCGTTTGTAGATTATATGGGAATAAATGGCATTCCTATTTATGCCGTATCAGTTCAAAACGAACCAGATATACAAGTTACATACGAATCGTGCGATTGGAACGTTGCAGAGATGACAAAATTTGTAAAAGAAAATGGAGCGGCAATCGGTACAAAAGTAATAGCGCCGGAGTCATTCAATTTCAACAAAACAATATCCAATTCAATCCTTAATGATCCAGATGCAGAAAAAAATGTTGATATAATATGCGGTCATCTTTATGGCGGCGGGCTGGAAAGTTATCCGCTTGCTGAAAGTAAAGGGAAAGAATTATGGATGACTGAATATCTGGATCTCGATACATCCTGGACTTCAAACCTTGGAACAGGGACACAAATTCAAAATTGCATGAATGTCGGAATGAATGCATATATCTGGTGGTACATAGTTAGATTTTATGGACCGATTCATGAAAACGGATACATTACTAAACGCGGTTACGTTATGTCTCAATTCGCAAGGTTTATTAGACCCGGCTATTATAAAATAAAATCCACTCCACCACAAAGAAATACTAATGTAACCGCTTATAAAGGTGAAGGATCCAAAGTTGTGATAGTAGCTTCAAATATTACTCCTTCGCCAGTGATTTATTCTTTCGATATTCCAAACTCTAGTATAAATTCTTTTTCACATTATACAACATCGCAAACAAAAAACTGCATGAAGGGAAATAATATTCCGGTGGTTAACGGAAGGATTACGATTATTCTTGAACCATCGAGTATTACAACTTACGTTTCCAATTAAAGTTATATCTGAAATGTTGAGGTGAAAGTTTCTATGAAATTTTATCGAATAGTATTCTTTTGGTTTCTTTCAATAACAATCTGCACCGGGCAATCTGCATCATTTAAAACATATATGAATCCGGTAATCCCGGGAGATCATCCGGATTGTACATTAACAAAAGTTGGTAACCATTTCTATACAACCGGTTCATCATTTAACCCAACACCGGTAATTTATCATTCGACCGATCTGGTTCACTGGGAAGCAATAGCTCAACCTGTAAGTGCCGCATGGTCCGGTTATGGCGATGAACCAGCCGGAGGATGCTGGGGAGGTCAGGTTGTTTTCTATAATAATAAGTGGTGGCATTTCTTCTCGCGCGCAAATAAAATGTATTTTACAACAGCCGATGATATCCGCGGAACATGGACTCTGCCAACACTTATGAATACACCCTCGCAAGTTCCGGGATTAGGTTACGACAATTCTATCTTTATCGATGATGATGGAAACTGGTACTTACTTGTTAAAAACGGACAAGTAAATAACTGGATTGTTCAACTTGGTAATGATGGTAAACCGCAAGGTGCTGTTTATGATTTTAGATGGCTTAACCCCGCACCAAATTATCCTTTCAGTTGGGCGGAAGGTCCTGTAATGTGGAAATATAAAGGATATTATTTTTACTCGTTTGCACGTAATGTATCCGGCGGACAAAAAGTTTTTAGAAGTAATCGATTAACTGACGAACAGAGTGCCTGGGAAAATTTCGGGGACTTCTTTAATGAAAATGATCCGTTGAAATGGCAAGCGTTGTTCCAGGGTCCAAATCATAGTTCGGCTGTTGTTATGATTGATGACAGCACGCATTGGGTTGTTCATCCATTATGGCGTAATGCTAATAATAATGAATGGTATGGTCAGGGCAGACAGGGTTTATTAAACCAGGTAAGATATGATGCAAACTTAAAACCGACTGCTGATTATCCAGTCAATGTTCCAAAAGATGCTCCCAAATTACCAAGCAGTGGTATTCCATGGATGGTTCCTCATTCGGATTTTTTTGATTCTGAAAAACTTAATCCGGAATGGTCGTTCTTAGGTTTTACTCCCGAGAGTTCATGGTCTCTTTCAGAACGTATCGGATGGTTAAGATTATCAAATAAACGCAAACCAAATACAATCATAAAAAATGATGGCGAACATAATTATTCAATAATAACAAAACTCGATTTCACTTCGCAGTCTTTAAATGATCTTGCCGGTATCTGGATTTTTAATGGTAAGCAGACCCTTTATGCTAAACTTTTCAGTTCAACCGATAGCAATGGGAATAAAGTAATTGGCTTCAGTTATAAAACAACTTATTACGAAGTTAAGAATCCTAATGCAAAGGATAATATAGTTCTACTAAAACTAATTAGAGAAAATCACACTTTAACCGGATATTTCAGTTTAGATGGATATAACTGGACACAAATAGGAAGCAGCATAGATGTAACTGACATGGACGGGCTTCAATCAGATTATAATTCGTGGACGGGCAACCGTCAGGGTTTGTTTGTACAGGGAAATAATCCGGCATATTTCGATTACTACATCTATCGCGATGCTTACTCACCAATAGTTGCAGAAGATCCGGCAAATCAATTGGGGACTACTCCGCCATCCAGACCAAGTTCAATTCATTTTCTTGATAATATACATAACGATGATTGGGCATTATATGCTGGTGTTGAATTCGGCAATAATCAGTATACCAAGAAACCTGATTCGCTGATAATTGTTGTGTCATGCGGATCTTTAGGAGGTGTAATTGAAGTGTGGCTCGATTCACTCGACTCCAACAATAAAATTGCTGAGTGTGAAATTACAAATACCAGTGACTGGAACGTGTATAAAACATTCTCCACAAAAATTCTTAAAACCGTTTCAGGCAATCACGATGTTTATCTAAGATTCAAGGGTTCAGGAAGCGATAAACTTTTCAATCTGCAATCGTTCTCTTTTGTTGATGCCACACCGCCTACATCAATACAAGAATCAGGTTCGAATAATCTTCCGGAAAATTTTATACTAGAGCAGAACTATCCAAATCCATTCAATCCATCTACAACAATTACATTCACTATCCCGGGGGTAGTAGGGTCGAGGCATGCCTCGACATTACAACTAGTAACACTGAAGGTTTATGATTTATTAGGAAGAGAAGTCGCAACTCTTGTTGATGAATACAAACCAGCCGGAATTCATACATCTCAATTCTCCATTGTCAATTCTCAATTAACGTCCGGAATTTATTTTTACAGATTATCTGTCAATGGTTTAGTTAAAACAAAAAAAATGGTCTATCTCAAATAAACTTTGCGGACTCTGCGTTTACTTTGCGATCTCTGCGTGAAAATCTCTATTGAAAACATCGCACTATTCCTCGGTTAACAATCCCGTCGATCTCCTCTCATCCTTCTTCTGTTTGTACTTCCTTTACATTCGGCGGATTCCAACCAATTACTGAGCCACTTTTAATTAATGAAAAGTAAGGCGACAATGTTGCGCCTGGAAGAGTTCTCACATTATCTTCAATCTTGATAGGACCCATCCCTGTTCCCGCACCAATTTTGCAGTTGTTCCCTATTTCAATAATACCGTAACGGAATTTCCCTGAACCCTCATAAGCATGAACGGTTAAACGGGTAAAAGCACCCAGCAGAGTATTTTCACCAATGTAAATCAATTCCGGACGGAAGTGATCGAGCCAGACCATCTGCATTATCTCTGCTCCTCTGCCTATATGAATACCCATCCATCTATAAAATTTATTTTTAAACCGGGTTCCTTTTAATAGAAATGAAACAGCCACCTGAAATGTAAGTAACGTTCTTCGTCCGAAAGGAAGATTAAGCACGCGCCAGTTAATCGAATTCGATTCTTCAATTGATCCCAGTCCTGTAAAAGTATAAACTCTTCTTACAGGTGTAAGGAATTTTTCTAGATTCAATTTTCCTTCTTCGGTATCAGGATTCAAAAGGTTTACATCTGTTCCCTTACCGCCTGAAGTTTTACTGATAAGAATCTGACGTTTCTTCTTTTTCCCGAGTTTAATCGCACGAAGAATTATTTCGGTAGTAACTAACTTTATTACTTCTTCCGGTGATTTGTTCCGGTATTTTTTCAATGCAGATACCTTTTGTGAAATTCATATACAAAAAACGAATAATAAATTTAGCTGTCAAGAATTGATTTAGAATGAAGAATGGATCAAGATCAAGATTGGGGTTAAGATCAAGAATGAAATCATTAACAAAAATTTTATTTCTTGATCATACTTTAGCCCGCTTTGCCGACGAGACAGGCGGGCTAAACATGATACCCTATTAATTTTTCATAGGATTCTATAAGACATAATGATTACCAAGGGACTACACTATAAAGAAAAAACTAGTTAATTTTATAACCAAATTAATTGCTGCTTTAACATACGGTGTATCTAATATATTATGCTTAGGTCCAATCAATTTCCAATTCACAATAAGAATTTAGCTGGTGAATATGTTCAACGGATCAACCGGGTCATAGATTATATCGAGGATAATTTAAGCCGGGCTCTAACTATTGATGAACTAGCGGATATAGCTAATTTTTCCTAAGCGTACCTCAAATCGGGTGATAAAATAGCCGTAAGGTAATAAGAAAGAAGAAGATATCGGAAATAACGATTTTGCGCAATCGTTAAATAAGGATA
>JAGVBL010000359.1 GCA_020059785.1 Ignavibacteriales bacterium
CCATCTCTGTAAAGATGATTGTTATAAGCACAAAAATTGTTATTCCCTTTCCGAAATGCTCCTTATAACTTTCGAGTGCAGTCTTACCAGTTATAACTGTAAATCTTCCGAAAGCAACAATAAGAAAGTAAGTGAAGATACAGGAAATAAGAACCGCCCATGTAAGCATCATTCCATGCGAAGCTCCGGCTGAAGCCATTGTTGTTACACTACCGGTTCCAATATTGTAGCCAACTAAAAATAGTCCGGGGCCAATTGACGATAAGAAAACAAATAATTTTTTCTTCATGATTTTTCTACTTAGTTAGTTCAAATGAATCGTATAATTGTCCATTAACAGTATATGACTTATAATTAATTTTATTATCGTTAACTTCAATCACCTGATATAGCTGGACTTTTTCACCCGTCTTTACAAACAAATCATTGTATCTATTACCAAGAGGATATGCTTTAGGACCACTTACAGATACAACATACACTGTTCCTTTCTCATTATCAGCTACAGCATTTCCATTAAGTATTTTTTTCGAACGTGAATAGGTGTGATCATGGCCGGTAAGTACTAGGTCAACTGAATATTTATCAAATATTGGTTGAAGAAAATTCCTGGTTCTTTTATCGTCCCTTTCACTTGTTGAAGAATAAATTGGATGATGGAAAGTAACTATAGTCCATTTATTAGGATTATTTGATAACAGATTATCCAGCCATTTTGATTGTTCCTCAACTTTATCATTTGTATTAATGATTACAAAGCGAACTCCCTGATAATCGATATAATAAGTAGTCTCCTTAAAATCTTCCGGACCGTTCTCGGGTAATGTAAAATGAGTGAGCCATCTATCAGAGATCACCTTCGACTTTTTTATTTTACCATCAGCATCAATAAACAGATGATCATGATTACCGGATGTTGCAATTAAAGGAGTAACTCTAAAAATAAATCCGGCTGAATAAAAGAACTCACCCCACAGATCATCATAAGGTTCAGAAACTAAATCTCCACCGAACAACCAAAAGTCCGCATCACCTGCATTCTTAAATGCTGCTCGGAAAACTCTCGAGCAATATTCCATAATATCATTCTGGGGATCACCTAAATAGACAAATTTGAACGGAGTGTTTTTTGAATCCGCTGTTGTAAACTGATTCCACTCGCTCCAGATAGAATCACTTCCAACTCTATATACATAAACTGTATTTGGTAAAAGGTTCTTAATAACCGCTGAATAATGAAATACTTCCTGAGATTTATCAGTTATAAAGCTCTCTTTAGATGCATTTATTTCTGTAACCTTCTGTTTGAAATTGATCCATTGAGTTGATTCAGCAATCTGAACTATTGGATTATAAACTTCACTTAGAGAACGCCATGTTACGGCAATACTTGTAGCCGGTTCGGGTGTAAGGTTAAGAACTATTCTTTGCGGAAATAAATTATCCGGTTTCTGTTGAGCAAAAAGATTTACTGATAAAAAACAAAATAGGATAAGAAAAAATTTTTTCGTCATATTATTTGCCCATCACTATTGATTTAATTGAATTTATAATTGTAATAATCGCAAAGGAACCTTAATCCGAATGAGGTTCCAACATCTCTTTGTGTGAGCCAGATTTTTCCCTGTCTGCTTCTCGTCCTTGTGTCTATTACAGAACCGCGTAAATTGGGATCGGGATGATCTGCAGAAAATCTATTATTCAAAATCCATTTTGCTGAGAGCTCAATACTATCCTTAAATTCATTGAAACCGTTTTTAACTAATCTTATTGCAAGAATACCACAGAAGGCAGTTGCAGATCCTGTTACAGAATTTTCGTTGTATCTTCCATCGATATAATTAACATAAAAAAATGTTCCGTCTTTGCGCATTGCTTTTAAATAAGTCCTCAATGTTTTTGCAGCAGCTTCAAGATATCTTCTATCTCCTGTTAAATCAAATCCTTCAATTAGCGATTCAGCGTACCATAAATTAAACCTTGGATGAAATGTCCCTTCACTTTTATGATTTGGAGTAAAGTCCATCCATAAACCGTACTGGTCCTGTTTTTGAATTAAGCTCTCACACAGATCAATAAATACTTTTTTGTATTCTCCATTCTTTGTAAACTCATACATGTCTTTGAATAATGAGCCTTCATTATTAGGTCTGGAAACATCATACAATGTTTGTTCTTTTTTATCAGGCCAGAAAGGGCTATTCTCTTTTAATACTTCTCCAGATTTGGGATCAACAGCATCATAAAAAACTCCGTGTTCGGGTACATACATATTTTCGAGCATCCACTTACCGGCACTTGTAGCAACTTCTGCATACTTTTTATCACCGGTTGCTTTATATAGATTGAATAATCCGGGAGTACCATCCGAGACAGTTGCAAAAATAATATTATCATTACCGTCACCATGAATTGCATTCAGCATTCCTTTTAATTTGGGATGATCGGTAATAAGAAGACTAACCCACCAGTTGCCGGCACGGATTGCTTCATCAAGATATTTTTTGTTCTTTGTAATTTTATACGACTCAACCAGAGCGTTTATAACCTGACCTGTATGCCAAGGTGGTTCATACTCATACCATTTTCCTTCGGTAAGGTTGTAATCGCATTTCGATTTTCCTATTTCATCAAGAAGTGTAAATGCTGCAAAGTTAGAAGTCTCTTCAATTGCTTTAAGAACCTTTTCTTTTTGCTGGGCCGTTGATAAAACAGGTATTGATAATAATATTACTGCAAACAACATTTTTGATAATTTCATTTCGATACCATATTATTATTGAATTTTATTAAAATCGGGAAGCTGAATCATAATTGTCCTTACCCGATTGTAGATTTCATTATTAACTGACTTAACCTTATCAAGAATCTCGTTCCTCTTTCTGTAAAGAGCATTACATATTAGAATAAAATCCTCTTTTGAAGTAACCATAGGAACAGAGTTTTTCAATTGCATACATAGCGCTTTGAATCTTCCATAATTCAAATGATAATAGAACGGATTTTTCTCTGTAATAAATCTTGTATCTCTAATCGATTTCCAGAGTTGATCGGCTTCATACCAGAGTTCTCTTTGTTTAATTTCTTTAACCAGTGCCAGCTCGGTTTCTTTATATCGGAACAGCAGATTGATAGAACTATTACCATAAAGTTTTTGCATTGCATCTATAAGAGAAAGCTCCGGTTTATATCTATCGCCTTCCCACATATAAGCATTTGCAGTCATCGTTGCGGCACGGCTGGTTTCACCTGTTCCATCACCATTAATAAAAATTCCATTTCCGCCGGTTTTCAATTCAAACTGTACGGGAAAATCATTACCATAAGCATTGAACATCGTTCTGGCGGTAAACTCCATATCGGCAAAAATAGAATTATCAAATAGGAATGGTTTACGTCCGGATAAATTTTGTGTCCAATCTGTAAGATCATCATCTGTAATTTTTCTGGAACAAACGAATGGACCTGTCCACATTATCAAAACCTCATCGGGCATTTTCTCGCTTATTATTTTAAGGTCACGTTTTAATGGTTCATAAGCATCCGATCCCCATGGTGTGTTGAGATACAACTTCATATTGCCATAATACATTTCTTCATAAGTATAAAATGCCGGGCAATAAAGATATTCGAGTGAATAATTTTTACTTTTCGACCAGCTTACAATTTCATTCATAAGGAATGAATGAGCTTCTACCATAGTAGAAAATTTTTTTCTATCGTTCTCCGATGGAAGTACATATCCCTTACCATATTCAAACGGCGGGGTATCATCGGCTAAAATCATTATTCTGGAAATTCCTGATTTATATGCCTCTTCAATTACTTCCTTTATTCTCAGAATATGATTGCTGCTGGAAATTTCTATTGGTTCACCCTTATACAGATTTAGCATAAGAAGAGAATTAACCCCGCCAAAATCCTTTGACCAGTTAGAAAATTCCGTCAGGTTTTTTTTCAAATCCTCATCAATTGCACTCCACGAATAATCTTTATTGTGAAGTGATATTGTTTCTATCTTGTAACGCACCATCCAGTCAAGATCGTTACTTATATGATTTGGGAAAGGATTGCTATTAAAAAGTCTTCTTGAAAATTTTGGATAATCTAAAATTTCTGCTTCTCTTATAACTACTTTATTGTTATTTCTAATTACAAGTTGCGATAATGAAGTTGAGCCATAAATAAGTCCCTGCTTAGAATTTCCCTTAACTGTTATGATTTTTTTTTCATCGCTCCACTTAATAGAATAGGCCTGATTACCGTGCTCGCTTAAGAAAGAGCTTTCTAAAGAGAAATAAATTATTAGGGGGTAGTTATCTTTAGTTATTAAATGTTTTTTCTGAATGGGTAAGTGACCGTAATTAAATTTTGCGAGTTGCCTGTTAAAGATTCCCGCAGCTCTAATCTCCTCATCTGATGAAGCAATTAATAACGCCAGTGGATTGCCATTATCATCAAAGAGGTTTAAATAAGTATCCGAATAATTCGCAAATACAGGTACCGGATAGACGTCCGCAGTTTTGCTTTCAATCCAGAGAAAATTTATTGCGTCCGACTGTAATCTTTCATCAAGAGGAACAGGACGCGCCGGATCGTTCTGAGAAAGAATATTTGTAAATAAAATTAAAGTGATTGTTATAATATTTATAAAATATTTTTTCATAGCTTCTATTTTATTTTTATCCTGTAATGAACTTCTTTTAAAAAATTTTCATTTCCGGGTTTTACTTTTATAATAAAAGGATAACCTTTTAGCGAAGGAAGCGGTTGATTATATCTATTATTATCTGTTCCTATTTCAAGTTCACAGTCCTTTGAAATAAGTTCGAAAATAAATTCCTTGGTTCCGCCAAGTATTTCTACTTTATTATCAGAGATTTTATTAAAAGTTGTATTCGGATTTTGAATAAAGGGTTCAACAATTCTAACTTCGGATTTTGATCCATGAAACCTGAGCTTGATTTTTTTCTCAATAAACTGATCGGCTATTATATGTGTTAAATTATATGCAACTCCGCCTTCCCACCTATTACGGTCCTTCAATTCTCCGCTTGCAGTAACAATAAATTCGTCGTTATTTTCACTTACATAAATCCGTGAATCGAACTCGTAAAGGTTTGCGTAATAAGCATTGCTATCTGTGAATTCAATTCTTGGAGTGAGCGTTAATGTGTTTTCAACTTTAGGATAATTAAATTCCCACTGGAAGTATTCAGTTTGACTTGATGCCTGGAGATAACCGTAATTTTCTACCCATAAATTTGTTATAGATCCTCCAGAAGGCCTGTGCATATACTTAAAATCAGCCCCTCTTCTCATATCTTTATAACTGTATCCTGTAACTGTTGCCATAAAATTTTTTGTTTTTACCAATGCAACATCAATCGTTTTAAAATATTTTGACCAGCCGGAATTTTGAGTTGGAAGAGGAGGCGTTTCACCATCACTTTGATCACCATACAGAATTGCCATTGCAAGATTTTTAGCACGGCAGAAAGTTGGATAGATGCATGGCGGTGAATCATACATAAAATAATAATGAGGACCTAAAGTTAATAGACCGCGCTCCCTCATTTTCATAAAGTAATTCATATTAGCCAAAGCTGCGGTTCGATATACGGGATCTTCATCTGAAAACAGTGAGAATAAAATTTGTGAACCATCGGCAGTAAGACTTCCGTATGTTGTCCATTTGCTTGATCTAACTCCCCATGAACCGTCTGTTGATCCATCCGGGTAAATAAAATAGATTAACCGCTTAAGCGATTTTCTCACATACTCTTCTGCTATTTTGTTGTTCATCAATTTTGCATAAAGTCCTAATCCCCACATAGACATATCCATATTATAGCCCAAATCAATTCCGTACTTTGTTCCGCGTATTCTATTTCCTTCACCGGTAAGAAAATAATCTTCATCCATTTTTGATAATAATAGATATGCGAGTTCATCGGCTTTACTTACGTAGGACTGGTCTTTAAATATTTGATATACAACTGCTAATGTAGCGGTTGTAGTTGCACAATAATTAATGCTTGCAAACTCGTGATTCATATTAATAACGAGCCAGTCGGCTGCCTTCTTAATTGATTCTTTCCAGCGTAGAGATTGTAATGAAGTAAAATATTTTTCAAGAAGCGGGAATGATGCAGCCATCATTAACAATTGGTCGGTTGTTGTACCTGTCCATTCAGATGGAGTTTCGAACCAGGAACCATCTTCTTTCTGCTGATTAATTAACCAATCACCGGTTGAAATTGCTGCGCTAAGATATTTTTCATCACCAGTTTCCTTATAAGCAATAGTAAAAGGTAAAACAGTTTCGGAAGCGCGTGCGTGATAATCTTTGCATGCTTCACAATAGAAGGCGCCGTAATTACTACTATTTTTATCGGTATTTTGAATTTTGAGAAGATCATCAACAAGTATTAAAAGACTGTTTTTAAAACTTTCTTTTAAAGAAATTTTGTCGCCGGCATATAAAATACCTTTAACAGTAAGACTTATTATTAAGTAAAAAAATAAAATTGGCAGTATGTATTTTTTTTTCTTCATCGGACTTAAGATTGACAGAACCAGTACTTATTCCACAATAAAAATGACAATCAAATTTTACTGTGATTGTAGAAATATTCATGGTTTATATTTTTTATCCCAGATTTGAAACGAAAATTCCAAAAAGCAAAATGAGGATGACAAAAAGTACCGCAAATAACAATCCGAGCAGATCTATTTTATATCTCTTTAAACTGAATTTCGATTTAAGAGAAAGAAGATCCACTATTAATAGACTGTGACCATTTTCTTCTAAAGATTTTCCATCTTTACCGGATTTATGAGCCACGCTCTCCCCTTCTAACATTATGTCGTAACCTTTTTCTTTCAGTTTACTCTCCTCACCTACAGGTGTATGAAGAAGAGCAAAGAATTTATTAAGCTGACTTTCAGGTTCTCTCTTAGTAAACAAGCTAACAATGATTAAGGATAGAAATCCCGCCGGAAGATATATAGCAATCTGATATTCATAAGCCAGTCCTAAACTCCAAGGTGTGTACTTCCCAACAAATAAGGATAGTAAAATTGTTGTTATTAAACTTGCCCAAACACCATAGCGGTTCGCACCTTTCCAGATTATACCGGTCCAGAATGCAATTCCAAAAAACGCGGTTATCTGCCAGATATATTTAAGTCCATCTACAACACTTGGAATTGTAAGTGCAACAGTAACGCCGCCGATTACGACAACAAGCGAAGAGATCCGTGCAATACGGAGTTTCTTTTCTTCCGATGAATCTGAATGAGAAAATCTTTTATAAAAG
>JAGVBL010000229.1 GCA_020059785.1 Ignavibacteriales bacterium
CAACATATGTTGATGCTATGATACTGATTGGAAGTTTCGGTTTCTTCTTCACATGGATATTATTATTTACAAAGGCATTACCAGTTGTTTCAATTGCAGAAGTCAAAGCGGTTGTTGATGATGCACAACCTTCTCATAAGGATCATTAATAATGAGTGATAAGATTTTATATAGTTATACCGGAATTTTTGACACTCCTGATGAAATAATTCATGCAGCTGAAAAAACATCCGAATATGGATTTAAGAAATATGACGTCCATACACCTTATCCATTGCACGGAATGAATAAGGCGATGAAGCTTCCGCCTTCTAAGCTTGGTTACGTTGCGCTTGTTGTCGGGTTATCAGGTGCACTTGCGGCATTATTACTTATGTTCTGGATGTCTGCAGTAGATTACCCAATCATAATTGGCGGTAAACCATTTTTCTCTTTCCCTGCCTACGTACCGGTAATGTTCGAGGTAACTGTTCTATCTGCTTCAATTGCAACTGTACTTACAATGCTTTTTATCTTTTTCAAATTGCCTAATAATGCCCACCCATTGCATGATACTGATTATATGAAAAAAGTATCTTCTAATAAATATGGAATCAGTATTCAGGCGGAAGACGAAAAATTTAATGAAGAACAGGTAAAAATTTTCTTAACAGGATTAGGCGCTAAAGAAATTACTGCAGTTTATTACGACAACGATGAGATTAACCATAAACATAAAATTCTTGAGCCAAAGTTTATCGGATTTTTATTGTTCACGGCTCTTTTAACTTCAGGTGTTTCTTATTTTGTATTGAATAAATTACTTTATATGCCGCCATTCGATTGGATGATGGAACAGGATAAATTAAATCCTCAGGCAACTTCAACAGTTTTCGCAGACGGTTTTGGAATGAGAGAACCTGTAGAAGGAACAATTTCCAGAGGTCACTTACCATACTTGTTCAAAGGTCAGCCCGAAGCAGCAGAAATAAATCTCGCGAATCCATTACCATTTACTAAACCGGTTCTTGAAATGGGTCAGAAAAAATTTGATACGTTCTGCAGTCCGTGTCATGGATATCATGGCGAAGGGGACAGCCGTTTGCGAGGTCAATTTCCTAATCCCCCAAGTTTACATTCGGAAAAAATCCGAAACTGGAAAGATGGAAGAATATTTCATGTAATTACAGACGGTCAAAATGTAATACCATCTTATTCTTCTCAAATGACAACTGAAGAAAGATGGGCTGTTGTTAATTATATAAGAGTATTACAAAGAGCACTTAATGCTAAGGAGTCCGATCTAAAATGAGTTCATCTCATAATGTAGAATATCAGAAAAAAGAATTACCCGCAAAAATCAGAACAATTGGTTTAGTATTGTTTATAATTGGTCTTATTGGAGTAACTGCATCATATTTTACCGACTCTTCCCGTAGTGCTTTTAATAATATTATAATGCTAAGTTTCTTAACCAGTGTTGGATTAGGGTCTCTTTTCCTGGTTGCAGTTGAATATGTTGCCGGTGCAGTCTGGAGTACTCCATTCAGAAGAATTCCAGAATTTCTTTCAACAATTTTGCTTGTTCTTCCGGTAGTAGTTATACCCTTACTCTTTAAACTCGGGGATATTTTTCACTGGATGCATCCCGAAGTGGTGGAAGCTGATAAAGTACTCAAGGGGAAAGCCCCTTATCTTAACGTTGAATTCTTTATGGTTCGCGTAGTTCTATTCATTTTATTGTGGATATTATTTTATTATTTCATCACTAGAACATCTAAGAAACAGGATTCAACATTCGATCCATCATTAACAAAAAAGAATATAAAACTATCTGCAGCTTTTATACCTGTTTTTGGAATTACAATTTCATTCTTTGCATTCGATTGGCTGATGAGTCTGGAACCACACTGGTTCTCTACAATTTTTGGAGTCTATTATTTTTCAGGTTCAATCCTTGCAGCTTTTGCTGCCGTAACATTTGTTGTTGTTATGTTAAATGAGAATGGATATTTGGTTAAGGGCTTGACAAACGACCATTATTATAGTCTTGGTGCATTTATGTTTGCATTCACAAATTTCTGGGCATACATTGCATTCAGTCAGTTCTTACTAATCTGGTATGCTAATTTACCCGAAGAGACTTTCTGGTTCTTACAAAGATGGGAAGGTAATTGGATCTACTATACAATCGGATTAATTTTTGTACGCTTTGCTATTCCGTATTTTGGGTTATTATCTCAACCTTCTAAAATGGAACCCAAAAGACTAAAGATTATGTCAGTATGGTTATTGTTTGCACACTGGTATGATTTATATTGGTTAGCTATGCCTAATTACAGTAAAGATGGAATATTATTTAGCTGGATTGAAATAGCATTCCCTGTTCTTTCAGTTGGTATAGTAATTTTATTGTTTGTGCAACTATCAAAGAAAAATAATTTAGTAGCAATTGGAGACCCCAAACTAAAACGTGGAATCGATTTCAGGTTATAAAATTTTTTATGAATATGGAAAAACAAAAAATTCGCGACGAAATAGACTTTAGAGAATTATTAAGATCACCTTTAAGACTGTACGGATGGTTCTTTGTCTATTTCTTTATTCTAATTCTTGCTTTTGGAATTTTCTTTGGACATAAACTAATTCCAATTTCTTTTAACGAACAGAATGTTGGAATTATCGATTCATCATTAATTAAAAGGGAAGTAGTTGAGAAAAAAGGCGGAATCATTCCTGCTGTTGATCTCAACTCTATTATGAATCCAACGAAGGAAATGATTTTAAAGGGAAAAGAATTATTTGACGGCAACTGTAAATCGTGCCATGGTGATAATGGACTGGGCGATGGACCTGCCGGTTTGATGCTTAATCCAAAACCGAGAAATTTTCATCAAACAGATGGCTGGACAAATGGACGTACTATTGATGCTCTCTATAAAACATTACAGGAAGGAATTATTACAAAAGGAATGGCGGCATATGAGTATCTTCCGCCATCCGATCGGTTGGATATAATTCATTACATAAGAACATTTGTAGAATTTCCACCGGTTACAGAAGAGCAGGTTAACAAGTTAAATACAACTTATAATTTGTCTGCCGGTACAATCCAACCTAATCAGATTCCTGTAACCAGAGCAGCCAGTATAATTATTAACGAACAGGCTCAAATTAATTCAAAAGTTGAATTGGTTAAAGAGAAGTTATTGGCTAATGAGAGCTTAACTACTCTCTTGCTCCTCAATAATACAATTAATATTGAAAAGGCTCTTTATTTACTCATATCAAATTCTCAACAGACACCCGATAAGCTATTTCAAATAATCAAAAATGCTCCTGTTGATTTCGGTTTTAAGCCATCGATTATCAGACTTACAAATGAACAGTTCCGTATGATATTTGATTATGTAAAATCAATAACCTAATAAATAGCAATGAATCCAATTAGAAAAATTAGTCTAATTTATTTTATTATAATAATTTGCCTTGTTTATAGCACAAAGACCTGCGCTCAAAAATCTATTGAAGTTGGCATAGATGAAAAACTTGGCAGTTATTTACCTCTTGACCTTTCCTTTACAAATAGTGAAGGCGAGAAGGTAATCTTAAAGGATATTATCGATAAACCCGTGCTCCTTGCTTTAGTCTATTATGAATGCCCCGGTATTTGTAGTCCGTTATTGAATGAACTTACCTGGACAATTGATAAAATACAATTGGAACCGGGAGCAGATTTTAAGATAATTTCCCTAAGCTTTGATAATAGAGAAACACCGGAAATTGCAGCTAAATGGAAGAAGAATTATTTACATACTCTTAAAAGACCTTTCGATCCAGCCGACTGGATATTTCTTACAGGTGATTCAGTGAATATTCATAAGTTAACAGACGCTGCGGGTTATTATTTTAAGAAAAGTTCTGATGATCAATTTATACATGCCGGTGCTGTACTTACAATTGCACCGGATGGAAAGATCTCAAGGTATTTGTTCGGTACTTCATTTAACCCGTTTGATGTTAAGATGGCGTTAATAGATGCCAAAGCCGGTAAAACTAATCCTACTGTTTCAAAGTTTCTTCAGTTCTGTTTCAGTTACGATCCTGAAGGAAGACAATACACTCTTAATGTTACAAGAATTATCGGATCGGTAATGCTTCTTGGTGTTGGAATATTTTTAATTGTTTTGTTGAAAAAGAAAAAAAGAACGAGGGAGTTTAGATAAATGAGCGACGGCAATTCGACCGTAATCGAAAATAGTTTTTATAAACAGAGCACAAACAAACACACCGGAATTTTATCCTGGCTACTTACTGTTGATCATAAAAGAATCGGTATAATGTATGGTGTAACAATTCTGTTTTTCTTTCTTGTAGGTGTAATAATTGGTGTTTTGATGCGCCTGGAATTGATTGCACCCGGAAAAACTATTGTTGATGCACAAACTTACAATTCATTATTTACGCTTCATGGTGTAATAATGATTTTCCTTTTTATAATACCGGGTCTTCCTGCAATTTTCGGAAATTTCTTTCTTCCTATTCAAATAGGTGCGCGGGATGTTGCATTCCCAAGATTGAATCTATTATCCTACTATATCTATGTTTTAGGTGCTATCCTCGCTCTTCTTTCAGTAATACTTCCGGGCGGAGCTATTGATACAGGTTGGACATTTTATATCCCATACAGCGTTAGAAGTAATACAAATGTTTCACTGCCTCTATTAGCTGCATTTATTCTTGGGTTTTCATCAATATTAACCGGATTGAACTTTATAACAACTGTACATCGTTTACGTGCACCGGGTATGACGTTTTTTAAAATGCCTTTATTTGTCTGGGCAACTTATGCAACTGCATGGATTCAGATAATTGCTACTCCTGTTGTTGGAATTACAATTGTTCTTGTAGTATTAGAAAGATTATTCGGAGTAGGAATATTTGATCCTGCACTTGGAGGCGACCCGATACTTTTTCAGCACCTGTTCTGGATCTATTCTCACCCGGCAGTGTATATAATGATTTTACCGGCAATGGGAGTTGTTTCGGAAATTATTCCAACATTTGCGCGCAGAACAATCTTCGGTTATAAAGCTATTGCGATGTCTTCGCTGGCAATTGCATTTGTTGGTTATCTTGTGTGGGCACATCATATGTTTACAAGCGGTATGAGCGATACTGCACGATGGATCTTTTCGCTCCTAACATTTATAGTTGCATTACCATCAGGCGTAAAAATATTCAACTGGGTTGCAACTATGTATAAAGGTTCAATCGATCCCAAACCTCCATTCCAATGGGTAATGTCATTCATATTTTTATTTTCAATCGGCGGGTTAACAGGATTGGTTCTCGGATCACTCGCAACTGATATTCATGTTCATGATACATATTTTGTAGTAGCACATTTTCACTTTGTGATGTTTGGGGGAACAGGAACAATATTTTTTGCAGCTATTCATTATTGGTTCCCTAAAATGTTTGGCAGAATGTACAATGATAAACTTGCAACCTTAGGTGTTATAGGATTCTTTATTGGATTCTTAATGCTATACTTCCCGAAGTTTATTATGGGGTATATGGGCATGCCAAGAAGATATTACGATTATTTGCCGCAGTTTGCTAATCTTCAATTAATTTCTACAATCGGTTCCTGGGTACTGGCATTAACAATATTCTTTATTGTAGGTTACCTTATTCATGCATTAGTAAAAGGTAAAAGAGCAACATCAAATCCTTGGGGAGGCGTTACATTAGAATGGCATATTCAGTCTCCACCACCAATGGAAAATTTTAAAGAGATTCCAATAATTACCCATGAGCCGTACGATTTTAGTCAGCTAAAGGAGATGAAAGATGAGTAGTCATAATGAATCTGCTGTAGCTCAAAATCATGTCCATCGCGATGAAGTTGGCGCAAAAATGGGTATGTGGCTATTCCTGTTTACCGAACTACTTTTATTTGGCGGACTGTTCTTAGTATATGCTGTTTACCGCTATCAGTATCCGGATCAATTTCACTTAGCGGGGATGGAATTAAATACTGGTATAGGAACACTCAATACAATAATTCTTTTAACAAGTAGCTTGACGGTTGCTCTTTCAATTGCAGCTATTCAAAAGAGAAATAAATTTTTATCCGTCCTTATGCTTACCCTGACATTAACATTTGCATTGATGTTTATGGTTAACAAATATTTTGAATGGTCGGCAAAGTTCTCGCATGGAATTTATCCAGGTTCCGAGGAATTGTTGAGTTTACCAAACGGGCAGATTTTATTTTTCGGTTTATATTATGTAATGACGGGACTCCATGGTTTACACGTAGTTATTGGAATTATAATTCTTTCAATAATTCTTGTAATGATAATTAAGGATAAGATTACTTATGATAATTATACAAAGCTGGAAAATTCCGGATTGTACTGGCACCTTGTAGATTTAATCTGGATTTTTTTATTTCCCTTATTCTATTTAATTCAATGAGGAATTCATGCACGAAGAAAAAAATAATCATCATATCGGTTACGGTACATATGTCTTAGTATGGATTGCACTGCTTGCTTTCACTTCAATTACCGTTACAATTGCGGGTGTAAGTCTGGGCAGATATACTTTATTAGTAGCTTTGTTTTTTGCTGCAATTAAATCTGCACTTGTAATTAATATCTTTATGCATATTAAGTTCGATGAGAAAATTTTCAAAGTATTTTTATTACTAAGCGGGTTCACATTACTGGTAATATTCATTTTAACATTTTTTGACTTTTTATATCGTTGAGGTTTGTAAATGTCGCCAGCTCCAACACAGCATGTTGAAACAGTCGATTTTGTAATGCTCTATATCGTAGGAATTTCTGTAATTCTACTTCTGGGAATTACCGCTACAATGATTTATTTCGTTTTCAAATACCATAGAAAGAAAGGGCACCAGCCGGTTGATATTCATGGTAATATCTGGCTGGAAATTATATGGATAGTGATTCCAACTTTACTAGTTCTATCTATGTTTTATTTCGGTTACACAGGATTTAGAGAATACAGGGATATACCAAAAGGCGCTTATGTTATCCAGGCTAAAGCAAGAATGTGGGCGTGGGAATTTACATATGAGAACGGAAAGAAGCTTGATACTTTGTATGTTCCCTTGGGCAAACCAATCAAACTGGAAATGCAATCGGCAGATGTAACTCATTCACTTTTTATCCCGTCATTCAGAATTAAGGAAGATGTAATGTTCGGTAAAACTACTCATTTAGGTTTTACTGCTGATAAAGCCGGATCTTATGATATTGCATGTGCCGAGTATTGCGGATTAAATCACTCGATGATGTACACAAAAGTGATTGTGTTACCTGAAGAAGAATTTTATACCTGGCTTAATAAAAAAGAAGAAACATCAAATCCGGCAGAAGCGGTAAAATAAATTGAACAGTTTTAAAAAAAATATAAAATTGATGGTTGAGCTTTGCAAAGTAAAAATTACTTTCTTTGTTGCTGTATCAACTTCTGTGGGATATATAATATATTCTGGTAAAATAAATTTAGAAATGATTGCAGTGGCGTTTGGTGTTTTTATACTTGCGAGCGGTTCTTCCGCACTTAATGAATACCAGGAAAGAGAATATGATGCACTGATGGAAAGAACTAAGAATCGTCCTATTCCATCAGGAATGATAAGCTCAAACAATGCACTAATAATATCAATTGCTATGCTCTTAGCAGGTTCTGGAATAATTTATTTTGTTGCAAACTTTACATCTATGTTATTAGGATTACTTGCATTTGTCTGGTATAATTTGATTTACACACCCTTAAAAAGAAAAAATGTTATGGCAGTTGTCCCCGGTTCTCTTATAGGTGCAATACCGCCGGTTATCGGTTGGACTGCAGCTGGAGGCAGCCCTTTAGATCTACATATAATTACTGTAGCACTTTTCTTTTTTATATGGCAGATTCCTCATTTCTGGCTCCTGTTATTAATCTATGGTAATGATTATTCTGCTGCGGGATTTCCTACATTAACTAAAAAATTTTCTAACAGTCAATTGAGCAGAATAACATTTATATGGATTGCCGCTCTTGCTGTTAGTGGATTACTAATTCCCATATCGAATGTTTCGCCTAACATTTTTTCTCTTCTTGCAATTATATTTTTGGGAATCTGGCTTCTGATGGATACAAGGAAAATACTTTCGCATTACCTTGAAAAAATAAATTTCAGAAAAGCATTTGTTACTGTCAATTTATATGTATTGGCAATTATTATAGTTATTTCAATTGATCAACTGTTAATCAAAGAATTTTATCGGTAGGGAATATGGATTTTTTAGATAATCTGGTTTTACCGCAGTCGGCTCATCATATGGTATTGTTAAAGTATCTGTTGGTACTTACTTATTTAATTCTTATACCATACCTTAGCATACTTTTTAGTTCGCTGGTTTTATCCATTTACTTTGAGAAAAAGACCGGAGTTGATTTTAAGAATTACCGTTTTTCAAAAGAACTAATAGATCAAATTACATTTAATAAAAGTGTTTCTTTTGCTCTCGGTGTTGTTCCTCTTTTAAGTTCGGCATTTTGTTATGCACAGTTACTTCATTTAACCGGATTGAATGTGCCCGAGTACATTTTAATCTCAGCACTCTTCTTAATCGTTTCTTTGATTCTTATTTATACCTATAAATATACTTTTCACCTAAAAGATATTTTTAAATTTGCATCGGAAAAAGCCGGTAGTACAATTCCGGAGGATTTGAAGTCATACCAATCAAAAACTACTCATTTACATAAGCGTTCCGGATTATACGGACTTCTGTTTCTTGTAATTACAATCTATCTATTCATTGCATCT
Source organism: Ignavibacteriales bacterium (assembly GCA_020059785.1). Taxonomy (GTDB): domain Bacteria; phylum Bacteroidota; class Ignavibacteria; order Ignavibacteriales; family Melioribacteraceae; genus DSXH01. The sequence goes on from JAGVBL010000229.1 coordinate 8,837, forward strand.
ATTCAACTTGCTGCAGATTCCGGTAACTGGTCGGCTAATAATAATTTTATCGGAATGATATTCTCATTAAGAGCATTCTTTTATTTCTTGCAATTTTTAGTTGCTTCATTTGCAATTACATCCGCAATTATTCTCTATAAATATTTCAGGATCGATTCTTACAATTCTGATGACAATGATTATCTAAATTTTGTAAAAAGTATTGCATTAAGAGTTGGGGCTATATCTACCATTATTCTTCCACTCCTGATAATTCTTAATGTAATGGTAAAACCGTTAGAATCTTTTTCTTATGATGTATTCGGTTATACGCTTTTATCGTTAATGGTTGTTTTATGCCTTGTAATATTATTTTACGTTATGCTGAAAGAATCCAGCGCAAAATTTGCCTCGCTGCTTGTCTATCTCTTTGTAGTGCTTCTTGCGTTTCTCATAATTAAGGACCAATATGCATTCGATACATCGACCAAAAAGCAATTTGCCTTTTTAGCAGCCAATTATGAAAATTATCAGAAAAGGGTTAAAGAAGAATTCGGCTTGATTACAGAAGTAATTAACGGTGCAGATATTTATAACGGTAAATGTATTGCATGCCATCAATTCGATCGTAAAGTTGTTGGGCCACCTTATAAAGAAGTATTACCAAAATATGAAGGTAATAAAGAGAAGCTGATTCAGTTTGTTCTTAATCCGGTAAAAGTAAATCCTGAATATCCGCCAATGCCTAACCAGGGATTAAAACCTAAAGAAGCAGAAGCAGTAGTTGAATATTTGTTAAC
>JAGVBL010000012.1 GCA_020059785.1 Ignavibacteriales bacterium
AGACATTCGGCATTAAATTATTTTTCACCTGTTGATTTTGAAAACAGATTAATTAAAAAAGTAGCTTAATAATCGGTACTCTACTTGGGGGACGGATCACTTCTCTTTTAACAATTTTTTTATCAAAATCACTATTTAACAGATATAAATTTTTATTATATTGTGGTCGGTATTTAAGGGCAGATATAAGTTAATTTTGTTTAAGAGGGCGTATCAATTCCTGAGGTTTCAATTCTTTTTAATGGTTAGCGTGACTAACTGTAGCGGAGCTGTGTTCAGAGTTTTATGTCGAAGGAAAGTTCAAGGGTAATGAGTGATCTCAATGTACATTCAGTGACAGAGTAACATATACTGACGATAGAAAACGGAGTGCAGAAAATGAGGCGGGTGATCTGTAATGTGTAATCTGTAATCTGAAAAGTCAAGGGGGATATATGAATAATCACAAGGACCTAGATGCCTGGAAAAAGAGTATTGAATTTGTAAAAGATATTTATGATAAAACAAAATGTTTTCCAAAAGAGGAATTATTTGGAACCACTAATCAGATCAGACGTTCTGCAGTTTCTATTCCATCTAATATTGCAGAGGGTGCTGCAAGAAATCACAAGGGAGAATTTATACAATTCCTGTATATTTCTTTAGGAAGTTTGTCCGAACTTGAGACTCAATTAATAATTTCAAGAGAAATTAAGTATTTAGATGAAAATCAATTCAAATCCTTAAACGAAAAACTGGAAATTATTAGAAAACTCCTTATCGGCCTAATAAAATTTTTAAAAAACTAATCGAATTATCTTGTCTAATTCTTTACTACCTTTACTGATTACTGATCACTGTTTACAGATTACTGTTTACAGATTACTGTTTACAGATTACTGTTTACAGATTACTGGTCCCGATTCCAGTTTACTAAATACACACTAACACACAATACACCATGACACTCAAACAACAATTACTAAACAAGATTCAATCCAAATCAGCAGTAATCGGCATAATCGGAATGGTACTAGTTGGCTTAGAAATAGGTAACGCGTAACCAGTAACGAGTAACGAGTTGTAAACGAATGAAATCTCATAAAGATCTCGATGTTTGGAAAAGAGCGATTGAATTAGTAACAATTATATATGATGTTACAAAGAAATTTCCTAAAAATGAAATTTACGGTATTTCAAATCAAATTAGACGCGCAGCTGTCTCTATCCCTTCTAACATTAACCCCGTCAAATGGTTTTAGATTATGGAAGAATTCTACTTTACGTATGTTCTGAAAAGTTTAGCTGATGAGAAATTTTATACTGGCTATACAAAAAATCTAAAACTAAGACCTGCCCGGTTCAATAAGAAAATTACTCGTTATTACAAAATGATTTAACCGGGTGAAAGCAACATAATAATGGATTAGTTGAATCAACAAAAAATAGACGACCTTTAGTTTTAATTTACTATGAAGCATGTTTAAGCCAAGCAGATGCAATACGCAGAGAGAAATATCTTAAATCTTTTTATGGCAAAATGTTTTTACATAATAGGCTCAAATCTTATTTGACGGGGTAAAGCGTAAGGCGCAGCTCGTAAACACGCAAAAGAATTTGTTCGATTTTTGTATGTTTCACTCGGAAGTTCATCTGAATTGGAAACACAATTACTAATATGTAAGAATCTGAAATATCTATCTGACGATGTTTTAGAAAATATTCAGAAAGAATTAGATGCTATCAGAAAAATGATCATTGGTCTGATTCGCAGTCTAGAAAATTAAATTTAATACTATTCACGCGTTACGCGTCACTCGTCACTACTTAATCATTGGCTAAATATGGATCATAAAACTCAATTACTTACTAAAATCTCTTCCCGCTCAGCCATAATCGGCATAATCGGAATGGGCTACGTAGGACTCCCGTTAGCACTCACTTTTGCAGAAAAAGATTTTAAGGTTGTAGGTTTCGATATCGATGAAAAGAAAATTCCTCTCCTCAATAAGGGAGAGAGCTATATCAAACATATCGATTCATCTAGAATCCAGAATCAAGTATCCAGCAACCGCTTTTCTGCTACATCGGATTTTTCCAGACTTATTGGTGTCGATGCAATTATCATCTGCGTTCCTACACCTCTGGATGAACACCGTGAACCGGACCTGACTTATATCGAAGAATCCGGAAAGGAAATAGCTAAATACTTAAAAGAAGGACAGCTTGTTGCTCTCGAATCTTCAACTTACCCGGGCACTACCGACGAGGTTCTTTTACCAATCCTTGAACACGGCATAAGCGCAGTTGTGAACGTTGAACTTGATGATGAGGACGTAATTGGTGTCCCAAAACGTAATATGAAAGTCGGCGAAAACTTCTTTCTCGCTTTTAGCCCGGAACGAGAAGATCCTAATAATCCCGACTATACTACATCAACTATCCCGAAAGTTGTAGGCGGGGTAACTCCTAACTGCCTCGAAGTTGCTACCGCTCTCTATGATCAGGTTATCGTAAAAACCGTTCCTGTCAGCTCAGCGCGTGCCGCCGAAGCTACAAAATTACTCGAAAATATCTTTCGCTCTATTAATATAGCATTGGTTAATGAACTCAAAATGGTCTTCGATAGAATGGAAATAGATGTATGGGAAGTTATCAGAGCCGCTGCCACTAAACCGTTCGGATTTATGGAGTTCCATCCAGGTCCCGGACTCGGCGGTCACTGTATCCCTATCGATCCCTTCTACCTTACATGGAAAGCCCGTGAATACGATATCAACACAAAGTTCATCGAATTAGCCGGGGAGATTAACACCTATCAGCCCTATTACGTAGTCGAAAAGACAAGAGACGTTCTCAATCAGCATGGTAAATCATTAAGCCAGTCGAAAATATTAATTGTCGGCGTATCATATAAAAGAAATATTGATGACATGCGCGAATCACCTTCACTTAAATTAATAGAACTCTTCAGGTCAAAAGGTTCTAAAATTGACTACTATGATCCGTATATCTCAAAACTTCCGCCAACACGTAAATATAATTTCGAAATGTCGTCTGTCAAGCTGAGCCCGTCGAAGCTCAATTCATACGACCTCGTCCTCATCTCCACTGACCACGATTCCATCGATTACCAGTTATTAGCCGATAACTCGAAGCTTATTGTTGATACGAGGAATGTGTTTGAAAGAAAGGGTA
>JAGVBL010000339.1 GCA_020059785.1 Ignavibacteriales bacterium
CCGGCGGGTCCCCCTTTAGGAACATACTTTTCACGCCTGAATGCAACTGCACCAGCACCTCCATCCCCGGCTTTTACATAAATTTTTGCAAAATCAATAAACATTAGAATTTACTTTTTGTTGAAATATTGAGAAATGATCGACTTAAAAGATTCCGCTTCTTTAGAATTACTGCTAATGCTTCGGTTTTTAAGAGACTGGTTTATAACTATAAACGCATCATCCAGGGACTGGCATCCGGAAATTTCGTCCAGTGTATTTGCAAATTCTTCTATATCATAGTCAAAAATTACTTCAATAATTTTTGTCATCTCTTTATGCTCCAGTAACTCTGCAACATCCATTTTCGGATTCGATAAGTCTTCAATTGATTTTTCTTCAGGAATTTCGTTTACATCTTCGGATTTTTCCTGGCTGCTTTGAAGAATTGTCTGAAGCATACTTTCTTCATTTTCTCTATCTTCTTCAAGAATCTGTTCGTATACTTTATCCGGGTGTAATTCGTCTTCAATTGCCTCTTCAGTTTCATTAGTCAAGTCAACCTCTTCAACAAGATCCTGTTCATTTACAAAAACATTTTCTGCCGGTTCATCAGATAGAGGTTCTACTTCATCAGTTTTGATTTCATTATCCGGAACTTGATTAAGTGAATCCTCAGGTTCCGGTTCCAATGCATCAATAATTTCATGTTCTTCAATTTCTTTGTCTTTGTCAATCGGAACCTCCTCAACAACCGGTTCTATTTCATTATTTTTATCGATTCGTATTCTTAGTTTAGTCGGTTTTAATGTATCTTGATCTTTATTAATAGATGTTTCCGGAATTATTTTTTCTTCGTCAATAGAATTTTCAGGGACTTTTTCTTCTTGATATAGATACTCTTTGTTAGCTTCATCGGATAAAATTATTTCCGGTTGCTGAACAGGTAGAATTTCCTCCCGTATCTCTTCATCTGGCGGAACATCAATAGCCGTTTCTTGCTCGAACTTTTCCATCATTACACTATCCAGGGATTTTTGGAGATCTGCAATATTTATCTTAATTGAATTATCATCTCCGAAGAACGAGTAGATTTTATTAAGATGTCCGTCTAGTTTTTTCTCTTCCAGGAATTTTTCGATTGCAAGAAAAGGAATTTTGTTTTTCTGAATTTCACCGATATTAAAAAAATCTGACATTGATTTTACTGCATGAGATAAAATATTAGGGAGATATGTTTCAATACCAAGTTTATCAACCCTTTCCAACAGTTCAATAAACTCGCCGGAATTCATCGAGATAATTTTTTTTGAGTTTATGTAGGAAATCAAAATCTTTTTTAGATACTGATAATAATAGACATAATTGAGTATCTGTTTTATCTCCAGTGTTGTCTTATGATCGCCTTCATCAAATACAAATTTTGAAAGAGTCCATTTGGGGCGCACAAGATAATTTACCGTAAACGAAGATGCATGTAGGATTAATTTGGATATATATTCCAGAGAGAACCGTTTCGACCTTTTTACTTCCTCACTAATCTGGTTGAAATAGTTTGAAATCTTTTCGCCCGAGTAATCGAAAACTGAATTTTTGAGAAGGTTCTGTCTGTCTTCAAAAATCAGATAATCAATTTCTGCCGAGATATAATTCAGAATTGCCGGATGGATATCAATTCCGGTAAGCTGCTCGAATGTGAAATAGGGACCAAGCCGGTTTACCTTATTAAGATTAAAATCATAGATAAATTTTATTTCACGTTCGAACATGAAGCCCTTAAATTTTATTTCTGCACATTAAAGATACCCCTATTATGCAACAAAATCACAAAGAGACTTAGCGATAATACCAAAATGGAATAAAAAAATCCCGACAATGTTTGCCGGGATTTGTAAAATTACCATCTTAACCAACAATTACTTCAGCAAAATCATCTTGCCGGAGAGTCTCTGTTTATTGTAGTTAATCGAATAAAAATAGATTCCCGATGGTAAACTGCTTCCGTCAAATGTTACTTCGTGTTGTCCCGTGGGTTTCTTATCATTTACTAACATTGCTATTTCCTTTCCAAGCATGTCATATACTTTTATTACTACCAATCCTGTTTCTGGAATTCTGTACTTTATTTTTGTCGTGGGATTGAATGGGTTGGGATAGTTATTGCTATTAAACTTGATTTTTTCTTCAGCTTTGTCTTCAATTTGGGGATTCTACATTCATTAAAGCATTAATCCAATTCTTAGACTTAAAGTTTGTGTTGATATATTAAGAAAATGACTCTGATATATTTTTTCGAAATAAAAATCATAATTAAGTTCAGTTAGCATTTTAAGCTCCCACACATTAAACTCGCTTCCTATTCCCAAAATCAACCCAGTAAAATTTTCCTTTTGGTATTGAGAAAATTTGAATGTTGGATCAAATACATAATCAAATTGTGGCCCGATCAATAAATACAGGTTAAACTCATTAACAGAAATCCTTGGTTTAACAAGCAAAGTAATGTTTAAAGTATGAGCATAATAACTATTTCCTTCTTTCCAACCTCTTTGAATGTAATTCAATTCAATTGGAAAACTTAGATAGTGTAGGTCCAATATTTCTATAAACACACCTAAATTAAGACCTATCAAACCTTTGGGAAATGATCCTCGGAATCCTTGAAGCTCTTCTAAATTTTGATATTGATGGGTTTGTCTTGTTACAGAGGCACCTACCTTAAAACCATAACCTCTAATAAACTGAGCATTCGTAGATTCACAATAAAATAATAATAGAATAATGAGAACTAAGATTTTCTTCATATAAACTCCTTTTGCCAAAAATTAAATTACCCGGTTAGTAAAACCGGGAAAAGAAGTGAACCAGTTATACAAGATTTCAGATATTAATTCTATTCTTTTCCAACCCCTCCTATATTTTGTTATTAAAAAGTTATAGCAGTAAGTAACCGGGTATATCGGGCATAAAAGAACAGTAAAAGAATTAAGTAATTAACACAAAACAATGGAGGGGTGCACTGTTTTGTATTTATAGTAGTATTTAATCGCGTGAGAATTCTAAGGAATTATTTTCAATTGTTCAAGTCTAAAAAGAAGGGGATACCCAACCCAAACCTTGAAGGTCTTATTCGACCTTCAAGGTTGATGCTAACTTTACGCCTCAACATTTTCCGATTTCAGCTTGGCATTAAAATAATCTCTGTTAAGCTGTGCAATATTCCGGACAGAAATTCCTTTAGGACATTCAGCTTCGCAAGCATAAGTATTAGTGCAGCTTCCAAATCCCATTTCGTCCATCATTTTAACCATTGCCTGAACACGCTGATAACGCTCCGGCTGACCTTGAGGCAGAACAGCAAATTGGGAAACCTTAGC
>JAGVBL010000157.1 GCA_020059785.1 Ignavibacteriales bacterium
AATTGATGCAACAGGACTTCATACACTCGAAGAGTTTTATAAAGATTCCCGAAAACAGGGAACAACCATTGTTCTATCAGGGGTTCACACACAACCGCTTTATGCAATGACACAAGCTGGATTACTTGATCTATTCGGTGAAGAAAATGTTTTTGGTAACATTGATGATGCTCTTGATAGAGCAAGAGAAATAATTGGACTTCCTAAAAAAGGAAGACCGGCTGATTTTGTTCCGACAGTCCTAAGAGAATCAAAAAAATAAAATCTTATTTTTTTCTGGTTTTTTGAAGTTCGGTTAAACCCTGGTATACTTTTCTGCATCTAACTAACGAGTTTTAAAAAATATGTCCCATTCAAAACTAATTACACTCCCAATGGCTTTTTTATGTTACTTATAAAAGGGGAGAATTCATATTTTAATAACCCTAATTCACTAAAATAATTTGGATTGATCTTTATCATGAAAAACAAAAAGAGACTTATTTCGATTATTTCGGTAGTTGTAATTGTTGCCATTCTTATACTACTTAAAGTTGATTTTTCCGGAAGTGATGAAACTGTAAATACACCCGGAACAGGCGGACCGAGACGTCAGGTATCGGTTGATATCATGCTTCTGGAACCTCAAAAACTTCAAAACAAAATTTTTACCAATGGAACTACACTAAGCAATGAGGAAGTTGAATTACGAAGTGAAACATCCGGAAAAATAACGGAAATTCTGTTTGAAGAAGGTAAACGTGTAAAGAAAGGGGATTTACTTGTTAAAATTAATGATTCCGAACTTCAGGCTACATTAAAGAAAAATCTTTCGAGGGAATCTCTTGCAAGAGATAAGGAATCAAGGTTTAAACAATTACTCGAAAAAAATATGACAAGTCAACAGGAATATGATGTTGCATTGAGCGAATTGAATTCTGTTATTGCCGATGTTGAATTTACACGGGCGCAAATTGCAAAAACTGAAGTCCGCGCTCCGTTTGATGGAATAATTGGATTGAGATCTGTTAGTGTTGGAAGTTTTATTTCCACACAAACAAACATTGCAAAGCTTCAGAGTATTAATCCTATTAAAATTGATTTTTCGGTTCCGCAAAAATACTCTGGTGTTTTAAAGGAAGGAAAAACTATTAATGTAAAACTTCCCAACACTGCAAAAACATTTTACGGAAGAATTTACGCGGTTGAACCGAAAATTGAAGAAAACACACGGACTGTTAAAGCAAGAGCAACAGTTGCAAACGAACTAAATGAATTAACTCCGGGAGCTTATGTTGAAGTAGAGATTATCCTTGAAGATATCGGCGCTACTCTTTTAGTACCGTCGTTTGCAATAGTACCGGATATAGAAGGAGAAAAAGTTTTCATCTATAAAAAGGGGAAAGCGGTATTACAAAAAGTTTCTACCGGAATAAGAACGGAAAAAGATGTTCAAATTATTTCGGGACTGGAAAAAGGGGACTCATTAATTGTATCCGGAATAATACAGCTTAGACCGAACATGCCCGTTAGTATTAATCCCGTAAAATAATTTTTTGAAGAATAATAGTTTTCAAAATTTACTAAATAAGAAAAAGAAACAGTATGAGTTTATCATCAATTAGTATTCGCCGCCCCGTTCTGGCAACGGTAATGTCGATAACAATAGTATTATTTGGAATAATCGGTTATACATACCTTGGTGTTCGTGAATATCCCAGTATCGATCCACCTATTATAACAGTCTCTACAAGTTATGTTGGTGCTAATGCAGATGTTATTGAATCCCAGATTACAGAGCCGCTGGAAGAACAGATTAACGGTATTGCGGGAATTAGATCCTTAACCTCAGTCAGCAGAGATGGAAGAAGTTCAATCTCGGTTGAATTTGACGTTACAATGGATATAGAAGCCGCAGCAAATGATGTACGGGATAGAGTTTCGCGTGCCCAAAGAAGTCTTCCTTCGGATGTTGACCCTCCCACTGTTTCAAAAGCTGATGCAGATGCATTCCCGATATTATTTTTAAGTGTTAAAAGTGATAAGAGAAACCTATTAGAACTTTCCGATATTGCACAGAATGCATTTAAGGAAAGAATACAAACTATTCCGGGTGTAAGTCAGGTTGGTATCTGGGGAGAAAGAAGATTTTCGATGCGGTTATGGATGGATCCCGCAAAACTTGGTGCGTATAAAGTTACGCCGCTTGATATCCGTAATGCGCTCTCAAGAGAAAATATTGAGTTGCCGTCCGGAAGAATTGAAGGAAGTAATACAGAGCTTACTGTAAGAACTCTCGGTAGATTAACAACTGTCGAGGATTTTAACAACCTGATAATTAAAGAATCTGATAAGGTAATTGTAAGATTCCGCGACGTTGGATATGCTGAACTTTATCCTGAAAATGACAGATCAATTCTACGCCGCGATGGAATTCCTATGGTGGGAGTTGTTGTAATTCCCCAGCCGGGTGCAAATCATATTCAAATAGCTGACGAATTTTACAGAAGAGTTGATCAAATCAAAAAAGATTTACCAGAAGATTTAAGTCTTGCGGTTGGCTTTGATGTTACAAAATACATCCGCAATTCAATTGCCGAAGTACAGGAAACAATTATACTTGCATTTGCACTTGTTATCCTTATCATATTTTTCTTCCTAAGAGATTGGAGGACAACAATTATTCCTATAATTGCAATTCCGGTTTCATTAATTGGTGCTTTCTTTATAATGTATCTTGCCAACTTTACAATTAACGTATTAACACTTCTTGGAATAGTGCTTGCAATTGGTATTGTTGTAGACGACGCAATTGTTGTTCTTGAAAACATTTACAAAAAGGTTGAAAGCGGAATGCATCCTGTTGAAGCTGGTATTAAGGGTACCTCCGAAATTTTCTTTGCAGTAATATCAACTACGGTAGCACTTGCATCTGTATTTCTACCAATCATGTTTTTACAGGGAATAACAGGAAGATTATTTGTTGAATTCGGCGTTGTAATTGCCGGCTCGGTTATTATTTCTTCATTTGTTGCATTGACTTTAACGCCGATGCTTAGTTCCAGAATTCTAAAACAAAAAGAAAAGCACAGCTGGTTCTACTACAAGACCGAACCGTTCTTTAAGTGGATGGAATTAAGTTATAAAAACACGCTCGATTCCTTTATGCGTAAGCGATGGTTAGCGTTTATTATAATGTTGTTCTCCGGACTAATTATTTATTTTATTGGTTCAAGTCTGGAATCTGAAATTGCACCTATTGAAGATAGAGGCGAAGTTAGAATTCAATCAACAATGCCGGAAGGTACTTCGTATGAAATGATGGATAATTATATAATGAATATGACACGTGTTGTTCAGGATGCTGTTCCGGAAGCAGAAGCAGTTATTTCTGTTACTGCCGGTGGTGGTGGAGGCGGTTCGTCCAATAGTGGTTTTGTAAGAGTTGTTCTTAAAGAGAGAGATCAAAGAAAACGTTCCCAGCAAGAAGTTGCAAATCAACTTACGGGTATAGCAGCTAAATATAACGATGCCCGCTCATTTGTTGTTCAGAGTCAATCAATTTCAACTCGTAGAGGTGGATTACCGGTTCAGTATGTAATTCAAGCCCCCGATATTGAGAGACTCCGTCAGGTTATTCCAAAATTTTTAGAAGCGGCACAGGATGATCCTACTTTTGCAAATGTTGATATCAATCTGAAATTCAACAAACCGGAAATTCTTATCGAAATAAATAGAACAAAAGCGCGCGAACTTGGTGTATCGGCTTTAGATATTGCTCAAACTCTTCAGCTTGCATACAGCGGGCAGCGATTCGGATTCTATGTAATGAACGGAAAACAATATTCGGTTATAGGACAGGTTTTTAGAGAAAACAGAAACAAGCCACTCGATCTCGCTTCATTATATGTTCGTAACAACCGCGGTGAACTAATTCAGCTTGATAATCTTATTACTATGAAAGAAAGAAGCAGTCCACCTCAGCTTTACAGGTTTAACCGTTATGCAAGTGCAACAGTATCCGCATCTCTTGCGCCGGGTAAGACTATAGGTAATGGTATAGATGCTATGGATAGAATTGCAAAAAAAGTTCTTGATGATAAATTTTCAACAGCACTTGAAGGCGCATCTAAAGACTTTGTTGAAAGCTCATCAAGTTTACTCTTCACATTTATGCTTGCGCTTGTATTAATCTACTTAACATTAGCGGCTCAGTTCGAAAGTTTCCGCGATCCTTTTATCATAATGTTTACTGTTCCTTTGGCAATTGCCGGCGCAGTCCTTTCTCTCTGGTACTTTGGACAAACGCTCAATATTTTCAGTCAGATCGGTCAAATTATGTTAATAGGACTTGTAACAAAGAACGGAATACTTATTGTTGAATTTGCTAACCAGAAGAAAGCACAGGGACTAAATGTTATAGACGCTGTTAAAGAAGCAGCAAGGTTAAGACTTCGTCCAATACTAATGACAAGTTTATCAACTGTATTAGGAACATTACCGATTGCACTTGCACTTGGAGCCGGTTCGGAAAGCCGTGTATCTATGGGTATTGCTGTTATAGGCGGATTAATTTTCTCAACTGTTCTAACATTGTTTGTTATTCCGGCAATCTATTCTTACTTCTCTGAAAAGACTAAATCTGTTAGCAATGTTGCAATTGGGGCTGAAGAGAAGAAAATTCTTCATATGGAAGAATTGGCTGAAGTAACTAAGTAAATTTTTTATATCATAATTCTAACCGGGAAGTAGGTGCAATTCGTCCTTATACATGAAGTTCGAAAATTAATTTAATAATGAGACGTTCCATCGAACGTCTCTTCTTATAATATCATTTCTCTTTGCAAAAATGACGGTGCCGACCTATCTTGCACACTAAAAAAGGCATACTATGACAGAAACCACACCGAAAGTAAGCGTATTCAAATCCTTTTCTAAGAATTTCTGGACCGTAATTATGATGGAGTTTTTTGAGCGAGGTTCCTATTACGGTATGATGAGTATTCTATCTGTTTATATGACAGATCAATTAAGTTTTTCCAAAGAGAGTGTTGGTGTAATTAAAAGCACAATTCAACCCCTTCTTTATATTCTTCCTATCTTATCCGGTGCAATAGGCGATCGTTATGGATACAGGAAAACATTAACATTTGCATTCCTGTTTCTCGGACTCGGATATTTTCTTACAAGTCAAACAACTGAGTATGCAATGGTATTTGCAAGTTTAATTATAATGGCATTCGGTGCAGGTGCTTTTAAGCCGATGATTTCTGGAACAATTGCCCGGGAAACCAATGAATCTAATTCTACTGTAGGATTTGGAATTTTCTACTGGTCAATTAATCTCGGTGCATTTTTATTTCCTTTGATTTTGGTTCCTTACATCAAAAATGCATTCGGATGGCAATATGTAATGATGGCTTCCGCAATTTGTACTGCCGCAATGTTAATTCCAACTTATCTTATCTATAAAGAACCTAAAAAACCAGAGAGTACAAAAAAACTTTCTGAAGTATTGGAAGGAATGATTCTCGTTTTAACAGATTTCAGATTTATCGGGTTGATTGTAATTTATTCAGGATTCTGGATTTTGTATTTCCAGATGTTTGATTCCGTATTATGGTATGTTCAGAAATATGTTGATGCATCTTCACTTGATAGTGCTGTTAACGGTTTGTTTGCAGCAATCGGGATTAATCTAAACTGGAAATTTGATGTTGAACATGTTACGGTTATAAACGCCGGGACAATTATTCTTCTTCAAATAATTGTTTCCAATATTGTAAAGAATAAAAAAGCGCTTCCAACAATGATTACCGGCATAACAATGGGTACAGTAGGTATGGCGGTTCTTGCAATATCAACAAACATTTGGGTATTTATGATTGGTATTATGGTCTTCTCTATCGGCGAGATGACAGCACATCCAAAATTTATTAGTTACGTCGGTTTAATTGCACCCGAAGATAAAAAAGCTTTGTACCTGGGCTACTCCTTTTTATACGGAGTTCTTGGAAGTGGTATTGGAGGAATTCTTGGTGCTAACCTTTACGTACACTTTGTTGATAATCTTAACCAGCCAAGTCTATTGTGGATTATTTTCAGTATGATTGGCGTTGCTACAATTATCGGGCTCTTGTTATACAATAAATATCTTGCACCCAAAACTAAAAATGTATAATTAAAGATAAACGATTAAATATGACCGGACTTAAAAGAATCTTCACAAATACAGTAATTATTTTGCTTTTAATATGTTTACAAATTTTTGCCCAGCATGATAATGTTCCGATTGACCATGATGTTTATCTTTTTTTAAAGGAGATGAAGGTTAAAGGGATATTAAAAGGGATCCATGATGATAACCCGGTTATGTCCAGGTATGAAGTAAAAAAACATTTAGAATTATTGAATGAGAACAATAACTATTTAAGCGTTACGGAAAAGCGGATCCTTAAGAAATATCAAGATGAATTTTATGATGATAAAGCCGACAGCTCAAACACTTTCCAGTTTTTTGGTAAGGGTGCCGGCTTTTCAACGGATTATTCAGATATCTTTTCCGACAAAATAAAACACATGTACAGTTACCGCGATATTAATGCAAATTATTATCTCGAAATACTTGGTAGAGCATTACATGGGCAGCAGTTCAAACCATTTGTAAATAATTCCTCTTTGTTTGATATTGGCTTCAGATTCAGAGGAACCGTATTCGATAGGATCGGATATAGTCTAACGGCACAAAAAGGTGGTATTGCCGGCTCTGAGGATCTGGCGCCGACTTTTGATCCGCGGTTGAATTACAATTTCAAATATTACGAACGGTTCGAAAATATTGGTAATTACGATTTTACAGAAGGCTATCTTCGTTATTATGCAGAACCGGCTGATGGTATGAACCTCGCACTTCAAATTGGTAGAGAGAAATTGAAACTCGGATACGGTTACGGAAGCAAACTTGTTTTATCCGGCGATCATCCTGTTCTCGATTTTATTAAAATGGATTTTAGTTACGGCATATTCAGTTTTACTTCTCTTCACGCTTCCACAATTGGCGAGTTTCACTTCGATAGAGAATTAAACTACACAAAGCATATTGCTTATAACCGGTTCAAACTTTCATTCGAAAATCTTTTTGATCTTGGATTCGGCGAATCGATTATTTATAGCGGGCGGGGGATTGACCTTGCTTACCTCAATCCGTTTGCTTTCTATAAATATGTTGAGATGTCTCTTCAGGATAGGGATAACGGATTAGTGTTTTTAGATTTTCAATCGAACTTCTTAAAAAATCTTGAATTTCAGGCAACATTTTTCCTGGATGAAAATATTCTATCGCACTTACAGGAGCTGGATCTTTTCTCAAATAAAACGGCGTATCAGGTGGGTGCTTTCTGGTATTCACCATTTTCAATTGATGATCTTTCGCTGGTGCTTGAATACACAAGAATCCGTCCTTATGTTTATTCTCATGTTAATATTAAGAACTCTTATACTTCACACGCTCAGAGTCTTGGTCATCGAATCGGTCCTAATGCAGATGAAATTCACACTGCGGTTACATATAACATCAATGAAAAGATGAAAGTTAATTTTGAATTTCAGCATGTCCGCTCCGGCGAAAATATATATGACGGACAGGGTAACCTGATCTTTAATGCCGGAGGTGATTTTATAATTGGACACAGAGAATTGATTGATGCAAAGCATATTAACTTTTTAGATGGTGAGAGAATAAACCAGAATATTTTTTCGTTCAACTTTAGAATTGAACCAATAAGAGAAGTCTGGTTCGATCTCTTCTATAGATATATTGCAGAAAGAAATGTAACTAAAGAAACTTCACTAAATACAAATTTCGCTTACCTTAGAATGATGTTCAATTTCTAAAAATACTTTCAAAAAAGAATAACACTCAGATTTATAAGCCCATAGCTGAAACCGCACAGAATTTACGCTGAGACAACAGAAACTATTTCAAGTAAACCATCTTTTTGGTTTGTGAATAATTTCCAGACGTGAGTTTGTAGAAATAAATACCGGAAGAGAGTGTAGAACGAAGAGTGAAGAGTGCAGAGTATTCGCCTGGAAGTTTGTATTCGTTTACAAGTGTTGCAACCTCGCATCCGAGCATATCATAAACCTTTAACGTAACCCAGCCGCCTGTTGCTAACTTATAACTGATAACTGTCGAAGGATTGAACGGGTTAGGGTGGTTCTGCAATAGCGCATATTCTGTTGGTATAATTTCCTGCTTATTAATATTGGTGGGGACCTTTGTCCAGCACTTAATTGAATTACTCTGGAAGTTGGCATTAATAATTTTATTTCCGTCAGGGCTGAAAATAATTTTGCTGACTGTCTGACCAGCTTGCCCAACCGGACTTGTCCATATTAGGTTACCATTAGAAGTGTTCCACAGCCTAATCAAACTTTCTGCAGAACCGCTTCCGGTTGCTATACGGCTTCCATCCGGACTGAATGCAACCGACACTACTTCATCGTTATGATTACCCGTCCATAATTGTTGACCTGAATTTACATCCCACATTTTCACAGTTCGGTTATTACCAATTGACGCAATTTTAGAGCCATCCGGAGTGTATCTTGCAGCATTAACAATTCCCGAATGAACCATAGTAATAACTGAGGCACCGGTAGTTGCGTTCCATATCCGTACATTTCCGCTCCAGTCAGCAGAAACAACCCTGGAATAATCCGGATTAAAATATACAGTAGAAACAGTAGATCCAATTGAAGCAATAGACACCTGTAATTGTGTTGTTATATTCCAAACCTTTATATATTGTGTTGAACCCGAAACGGCAAAATTACCGTTTGAGCTTATTGAAAGAAAATTTATTCCGCTGTTAAAATTGGTATCGTGAATTCCAATCCACACAACATTACCGTTTGTTGCATTTAAACATTTAACCAGATTATCCTCATTTGCAATCATTACACGTGTATCAAATGAACAAAAGAGCGCTGCTATTACAACGTCAACATCCGTCATTATCCATAGTTGTGCACCTGTTTCTGCATCGAGCATTCTAACTGTTTTATCTGAACTTGCTGCAACAACGCGTGTTCCATCCAGACTAACATCAACCCAGTTTACTCTTCCATCAAACGGACTTGACCATAATAGACTACCGTTTGATGTATTCCATGCTTTTACTGTTTTATCATCACTACCGGAAAATACTTTGCTACCATTAGAACTGATGGCAATTGTTCTCACATATCCTGAATGATTCCCCGTCCACGAAAGAGTATAGCTCTCCTGTGCAAAGGTGAACGTATATCCAGCAAGTAATAACAGAATAATTATTTTCATAACCTACCTGTGTTAATAGGATAATACTTATCCCGTTCCGGTTTTATTTCTGAAAAACACAATCTTACTTCCATCCCAGGAGAATTTTGGACCTACACAACTTTCGGTAACATCCTCACTAAGATTACGAACGTTTGTTCCGTTGCTATTCATTACATAAGTATCAATTACTAAATTGGGTGCAGAACCACTTGAAAGTGTAAATGCAATATACTTTCCATCGGGACGAAAATACGGATTCATATCTTTTGAATCGCTATCCAACAATTTTGTTTGACTGCTTCCATCAGCATTCATAATCCAGATATCCCAGTCGGACTGAGTTTGAGATCTTGTGAATGCAATTTTATTGTATACTGCTCCCTGCACAGATATATTCTGAGCTGCTGTTTGCTGGGGAAAAATATTAGAACTAATAGACCGAATAAAAATTTTGTTTTCATAATGGTCTCGAATTAAAAAATATTTTGATAGGGAAAAAATAGAGTTGAGATTTAGGTACATAAGTGCCCACAACAGATTCCCCTTAAAATGTGGAAAGGAATAATCTATTAAATTTGTTATGGATTTATTTGCCCGAATAGGAAATTCAGTTTCTAACTGACAATAACTTATCAAACAGAATTTATTAGTGCAATAACTAATTTGGTCCCTACCGGCAAATTGTAGTAACTCATTAGAAATGTCAGTAGTTATAACTCCATAGAAATGTCACTGTTAATTTAGTTAAACAATTAGTTAAAGTAATTCATTGGGGTAA
>JAGVBL010000222.1 GCA_020059785.1 Ignavibacteriales bacterium
AAAAAAATGGTCCGTTCACTTCAAAGACTTCAACACTCTTTGGAACTTCCCTTCTATTAATTGAATTAGGATCATACGATTCCTCTTCGTCTGCAAGCTCACGCGTAATTACCCCAACATTTGTAACCATTGCCATTCTTCGCATAAATAGAATTACTGCAAGTATCATTCCGATTTGAATAGCGATTGTAAGATCAAAAATTACCGTTAAGAAAAATGTTGTAAGCAGAACCACAACATCACTGCGCGGACTCTTTAATAAACTTTTAAATGAACGCCACTCGCTCATATTATATGCAACAATTACAAGAATTGCTGCCAGCGTTGCCATGGGGATAAGTTTTGCAAGTTTACCGAAAAAGAGCATTATTAAAAGGAGTGTTAACGAATGAACAATTCCGGCAACGGGAGTTCTTCCACCATTCTTTATATTGGTTGCAGTGCGGGCAATTGCACCAGTAGCCGGTATACCGCCGAATATTGGCGATGCAATATTTGCCAACCCCTGTGCAATTAATTCCATGTTACTTCTATGTTTACCACCAATCATTCCATCTGCAACGACTGCGGATAATAAAGATTCTATTGCTGCAAGAATTGCTATTGTTGTTGCCGGTGCAATTAGATTTTTAATAACAGCTAAATTAATTTGATAAAAGTGCGGTTCGGGAATATTGGAAGGGATCTCACCAAATCTGCTTCCAATAGTTTCAACTGGTATGTGTAGTAAATGCACTAAAAGGGTCGATACGATTATTGCCATTAAAGAACCGGGAATTCGATGTGTTATCCTCGGCCAGAAGATCATAATAAGAAGTGAAAGTGCGGCTATTCCGAATGCATAGTAATTCAGAGTAGATAAACTCTCTCCATATGCAATCCACTTTTCATGAAATTCTGATGGAACGGACTTCATCGCAAATCCAAACAAATCTTTTATCTGTGTAGAAAAAATCAGCAATGCAATTCCCGAAGTAAATCCAACAATTACCGGGTATGGAATAAATTTTATTATTGAACCGAAGCGTGCAAAACCCATTATAACAAGTATAACCCCGGCCATTATTGTTGCAACCATTAACCCGGTCATTCCATACTGCTGAATAATTCCATATACAATTACAATGAATGCACCGGTAGGACCGCCAATCTGAACCCGGCTTCCGCCAAATGCAGAAATAATAAATCCGGCTATAATAGCCGTGATAATTCCTTTCTCTGGTGTAACACCGCTTGCAATACCGAATGCAATTGCCAATGGAAGGGCAACAATACCAACTATAACGCCGGCAGTTAAATCTGCAACGAATTGTTGTTTATTGTAATCTTTTAATGTTGTAAATAATTTTGGTTTTAACATAGAATTAATTTTTAACTCCGTAAAATTACTCCATAGTTAAATTAAATGCGTTATTTTTATTTGGAAGATTAATGCAGATTTTTAGCAATGATATTTTTTAATTGAAGTAATATGAAACGGAATAATGAAACGCACATCTAATCCAAGAACATTTTAAAGTATAAAATGGTAAACAATAAAGATCACTGGTATGACGGTTTATTCTATGATAAGCTTATAGCACCTAATCAGGATAAATCTTTTGCACAGTTGAAAAGTCTTATCGAGCCAAATTCAACTCTGCTTGATGCGGGTTGCGGAACGGGACGGCTTGCTTTCCAAATTGCAGATAGGTGCAGTAAAGTTGATGGGATCGATTTATCAATAAAGAATGTGAAACTGGCTAACAAGAGATTGTCAGATTCCAATTTCATTAATGTAACATTTCATCACGCTGATGTTACTCAGTTCTTATCCGGAAAGAATAGAAATTATGATTACGCTGTCTTATCGTATGTAATTCATGAAGTTGATATTGGTTTGCGTATTGAAATCCTAAAACTCCTCTCCAAAGCTGCAGATAAAATTATCATCATAGATTATTTAGCTCCCCGCCCAAAAGGATTCTGGAGCGGGCTGAACGAAATTGTAGAATTTATTGCTGGCAAAGATCATTACAGAAATTTTAAGTCATTCATTGCGGGCGGTGGGATTTACGGGATATTGGAACAGAGCGGGTTAAAAATTGTTAAGGAGGTCAAAAACATTCCGGCAACAAGTCATATTATAGTTCTTTCTATAAATTAATCTCTTGAATAAAACAGACGCAAAGAAGTTGATTCAATTCTATTACCTAAGTAAAATTACTTTGCGTATAGTTTGATTTTTCCCATCAGACATAACTACTAAATAAGCCCCACTACTTACTTTGTCGTTAAAATTGTTATCACCATTCCATACAAAGTAATATCTGCCGGCTTCAGTTTCAGAGTTATACAGTTTTTTTACACACCGGCCAAGAATATCAAAAATTTCAATAGAAACAATTCCCTTTTCTATAACCTGGCACTCAAACTTTGTTTCTTTTGAAAAGGGATTAGGAAAATTTGTTACATAAAATCCTTTGGATGCATCAATGGGTTTTGATTTTTTCAGATTAATTGCGGTTTCTAAAACCTCATCTCTTCCTTCCCTGATACCTTGAATTGTTGGAATTACATTAATATCTGGTACTATTCCAATTCTTTGCGTTGGCTTGCCATCAGGATAAAATACACCTAATCCCGTAAAAACCGTGGCAATACCTCCGGGCAAATAAATATAAGATACGTTTCCATCAGCCCCGGCTGTTTGACTTCCAATTTTAACTGCATTAGGGTGCTGTTCAAAACCCATAATAGTATATTCCGCCTGGCTTTGGGTGGTTTCATCAAATAAAATGTAAATGTCTTTCTCATATGTGCGTGTAAAATCTCCTGTACCAATTGTTGCCGATGTCCATTTCAGAGTTCCGGGATAAGTTATATCCGGGACGGTAAATTTTGCAATATTAATTGGAGAATAATAAAGATATCTAATCATACTCCACATAGTTCCTTTAGGATAATTCCTGATATCAAATATCAATGCATCTGTACCCCATAAATCTTGAAACATTTTATCAATCTGTGTATTCTCCAGTCTTCCCATATCAACATAACCAAACTTTATTCCTCGTTGGTATATTGTATTCCAGATAGGAGTATTATTTGTTCTTAAAGCATTGTACTCAGCCGAAGAAACTCGGCGAACCGAAATATTCTTTTTTCCTTTATCATTTTCTAATTCCAACGAACAAATCGTACTTGTTCCCCTTAGTATGTAACTATTAATATTCCTATTAATTGTAGGTTCGTTGGAACCAATAGTTACGGTCCTTAAACTATCTCGTATTGATTCAATTGACTTGCTATTAATTGAGCGAATAACATCTCCTGAATTTATGTTTACATTTTTCGAATAATCCTTAATAATAATAGTTTGATTCTCAATAAACTTTAATTCAAGTGGTAAATAATAAGCGCCAAATATGTTATAATTTATTGTTTGACTTGTGGTGAACCCATGGGAGTCATTCAACCTTGTAGAAAGCATAAGAAAAACCGTATGATAACTTTTCACATCTGCAGCTTCAACAACTTTTGGAATAAACTCTGCTAAAGTTGAATCCCAGTTTTGGTCAATGATATTTTTATACGGATAGAAGTAATTAATTATATTCCAATATCTAAATAGAGCTAATAACCTTTTATTCTCTTCCGGATATTCATCAGATCCATATTCATAAAATTTCTTGTCGTTATTAAATGTTGGGTTTCCATTTGCGAAAGCCTGACCAACATAATAATTATTCCTCGGGCGGAAGCGATCTCTTACTTTTTCCATTTGAGCTCTTATGCTATTTGATATTAATGGGTCGTAAAACCAATCCGTGCTAAGATTGTAGCGGAGACTTTCTGCAATAATTATCTGTGGTGTAGTCGGCTCAAGTGTTTCTCCAATCTTTGAAAATAAATCTAAAATAGCATTATTAAATTCGTCATCTGTTATACACTTTTTAACTTCATCAATTGTGTTAATCAATATTTCATCCCAATCATGAACACCACGCGAAACCTCTGAATGAAAGTATTTTAGATAGCCCCAAATTTTGCACAAATAATAATATCGAGAATAAATATTAATACTTGTATTTGATTGAGCAGGTATGTTATTAAAGTGAAAAAAAGAAAAAAAAACAAGGATTAACAATATTCTTTTCATTTAATTTCACTCCTTCTTGTTACAAAAGTGAAGCAACTTTAATAGAAGAAATATTTTTATTACTCAAAATCATAGTAATAAACTAATCACTCTTAGATGATCCTAATTGAACATAATTAATACTTTCTCATTTATCAATAATAAAATATTGGTATTAAATACTTCACAGCTTTTGTCTAATTAATAATCCAATTTCTATTATTCCAGGTTTTAAAAAGGGTCCCTATCGAAACATAGTCATCTAAACAGTAAACAAATTATCATCCTTTTTGTTAATTATATGAACTTTGTCGATTCTACATTTGAAGATAATTTAAAATCAGACGCAATCATTGGATTTAATCTTACCTCCACACCTTATTCCCCAAGTAAATGTCAAGAGATCATCATAGCAATTTAAAGTCTTGTGTTGTAAACGGTGGGATTTACAGATTGGTACAATCAAGTAATCTGAAAATTATTAATGAAATTAGGAATGTTCCCCAGACAAGTCACATTATAGTACTTACAGAAAAGAAATAATCAGAGATTTAATTTGTACTATGGACAAACATCCGGAGCTTTGACAGATCCCTCTTCTACTTTGCCGAAATATTTTTTCTGAATCCACAAAGCAACATTGACCAGACTTATAAGAACCGGTACTTCTACAAGCGGACCAATTACAGCAGCAAATGCTTCTCCGCTGTTTATTCCGAATACTGCAATTGCTACTGCAATAGCTAGCTCGAAGTTATTACTTGCAGCGGTAAATGAAAGAGTTGCAGTTTTGGAATAATGCGCACCGACTTTTTTACCCATATAAAATGATACAAAGAACATAATAACAAAGTAGAGTATCAATGGTATGGCAATTCTTACAACATCAAGCGGAATTTTAACTATGTATTCACCTTTGAGTGAGAACATTACAACAATTGTAAACAGCAATGCAATTAATGTAATCGGCGAAATCTTAGGAATGAATTTCTTTTCGTACCATTCCTTACTCTTAAGCTTCAGCAGAACAAATCGTGTTATCATTCCGGCAATGAATGGAATTCCAAGATAGATGAAGACCGACTCGGCTATCTGACCAATAGTAATATCAACAGCAAATGTTTGAAGACCCAACCACGATGGAAATACCGTAAGGAAAACATAAGCATACACGGAAAAGAAAAGTACTTGAAAAATAGAGTTGAATGCAACGAGTCCGGCAGCGTATTCCGTATCGCCCTTGGCAAGTTCATTCCAAACGATAACCATTGCAATACATCGTGCGAGCCCGATTATAATCAATCCAGCCATATATTCCGGATAATCGGGAAGAAATACTACGGCGAGAAGAAACATAAGAACCGGACCAATAACCCAATTTTGAATAAGCGAAAGTGAAAGCACCTTTAAATTTTTGAAAACGTCTCCAAGCTCTTCATACTTTACTTTTGCAAGGGGGGGATACATCATTAATATCAGACCCATTGCAATCGGGATATTAGTTGTTCCGCTCTGGAATGAATTCCAGAAGTCAACTATACCGGGAAATAAATAACCGGAGAAAACGCCAACGAACATTGCAAGAAAAATCCACAATGTTAAATATCTATCTATAAAAGAAAGTTTTTTTGTAAGCGTACTCATTTCTCCGTGCTCCTTCGTGACTTCTCTGTGTTTCTCTGTGTAATTTCTTTAGGCAAGGTTTGATTTATAAAATTGATAAAAACCATCTTTTATTTGATCTCTTACTTTTCTAAAAACAGACAGAATTTCCTCTTCAGTTCCGGCTGCATCTGCCGGGTCTTCAAATCCAATGTGGAGCTGCTTTCTTACTTTGCCGATAAATAACGGACAGCTCTCTTTCGCATTGTCGCATACAGTTATAACAAAATCGAAAGAGTTGCTGATAAACTGATCGGAGTGTTTGGGATAGTTACCGCTCAAATCAATCCCGACTTCTTTCATCACTTCAATCGCTTTTGGGTGAACACGTAACGAGGGATTTGTTCCGGCAGAAAAGACTTCGAGATTTTTATCGAAAGATTTTAAAAATCCTTCAGCCATCTGACTCCGGCAGCTATTTCCAGTGCATAAAATTAAAATCCTTTTTTTCATAAGTTCCTTTCTTTTATTACACGGAGTTACACAGGTAATTCACAGAGCGTTAAAGTTTGTAAGAAGTTACAGTAATACTAAAAATTCCGGTTTTATTTTCTCTGAATGATTTTATTTCGTCCAGTGATAAATACTGTTCCAGTACTTCATCTGGCAATTCAATAACTTTTGTTTTATTGATTATAGAATTTTCGAATCCGGCATCTTCAATTATTTTAAGGTACTCTTCCTGCTGAACTGCACCGGCAACGCATCCGGCATACATCTCGGCAGATTTTTTTAGGTTAGCCGGCAACTCACCTTTTATAACAATATCGGAAACGCAAAAATGTCCACCCGGTTTGATAATCCTGTAAATTTCTGCAAAAGCTTTCTTCTTATCCGGCACAAGATTCAAAACACAATTACTTACAACAACATCAACCGATGAACTTTCAACCGGCATTGCTTCAATCTCTCCGAGTCTGAATTCAACATTTTTATATCCAAGTTTAGAATTGTTTCTATTTGCTTTTTCTATCATCTCCTCTGTAAAATCGAGACCGATAACTTTTCCATTATTACCTACAATTGCACGTGCAACAAAAACATCATTACCTGCACCGCTACCAAGGTCTACAACTGTATCGCCTTCTTTGATTTCTGCATATTCAGTTGGAAGACCGCATCCCAATCCCAGATCGGCTTCGGCTACATAACCATCCAGATTTGTATAATCATCTTTCATAATAGTATATCCAACAATTTTATTTGAAGTTCCGCACCCGCAACCACAGCCGGATTGAGATTTTTTTGCAATTGCACCGTATTTCTCTTTAACTACTTTTTTTATTTCTTTTTCGTTTTGCATGAGAGTGCCCCCTTTTTTGTTAGATTTGAAAAAATTTTTTCCATTTCTGCTTTTGCTTTTGTAAGATTATCGGTATTAACACAGTAACATACTTTTGGACCGTCAATATCGCCCTGAATAAGTCCAACACGTTTAAGCTCCTTTAAATGCTGCGATACAGTTGCCTGAGCAAGAGGGAGAAGATCAACAATTTCCCCGCACATACAGACGTTCATCTCGGTAAGGATTTTCATAATACGAAGTCGTGCCGGATGGGATAATGCTTTAGCCACGTCTGATAGATAGATTTCGTCTGGTGTGAATTCTTCTGTTTTTGGTTTAGCCATAATTTTCTCTTATCGTTTATCGCAAATATACGATAATATAGAATAAAAAATCATACAATTTTTATTCTATTACTCAAGAAAAATAAATCATACATCGCCCATTGATGCTGTGAACAACGAGATAGTCCGGCTGGTTTATGAGTTATGTGGGTTAATTGAGGAAGAAATAAAGATTGTTGAATCCCCCTAAATCCCCCTTTTCCAAAGGGGGACTTTTTAAAAACGAATCCCTAATTCATTTAAGAATTTTTAAATCAAGTTCTTATTACAATAATAATCTTCTAAATTAGATTACCCGTTTATAAATGAAGAATCTTTAAAAACAGTCTCTCTTTTCTAAAGAGGAACACGGCTTTCTACCGATGATCCATTTAAATATCTTCAGGATGGAATTGCAAATATTTTTTTATCAGATTAATATTACTATGTGCAACCATACAATTATTCCACGTAAATATTATGATTGAATTCTTTTAATAGTCCCTCTCTTCTAAAGAGGGACGCGGCTTTAGCCGAGGGAGATTCAAAAGATTAATGAAACACAATAATCTAACCACAAACAAACGCTGCTTACCATACAATCCCGGTTTAAAGGAGTATGCGCGGGATATGCGTAACAATTCTACCAAAGGTGAAATCAAATTCTGGTGTGAACTTTTACGCAGCAGAAAATCCGGATATCAGTTTTACCGTCAGAAGCACTTACTGAACTATATTGTTGATTTCTATTGCGCCGCATTAAAATTGGTAATTGAAATTGACGGCACAAGTCATCTTGATAAACAGGAATACGATGCAAACAGGGACAAAGATTTAGGCAAGCTTGGATTAAAAGTAGTCCACTACAACGACATGAATGTGTTACATAATTTTCATTTAATTGAGAGTGATTTTAAAAAGCAATTAGAGGCTAGAAAAAAAGAGTTGGGTTTATGAATCCCCCTTTTATTAATGTGTGGAATATTTTTTATATTTTTTCTTGTAGGGAATGGTCCATGACCATTCCCAATTATTTAATTTTGCAATGGATCTTTTTTATTAAATGCATTAAATAAAATTTTATGTACAGTCAGAGACCGTTCTTTACACACAAAATAAATATTATTTTTAAATGAATTTTTTGTGAAATAAATGGTAAATAACCTACCAAACCGGAAACGAAACCGATATAAGGATTTCGATTACTCAAACGATGGATATTATTTTATAACAACCTGTGTCGAAAACCGAATAAATTATTTCGG
>JAGVBL010000376.1 GCA_020059785.1 Ignavibacteriales bacterium
CAACATAAGGGACCGAAACATCTACATCGTTAGGAAAAAAATAGCGATGATAAAGAGTTGTCTGACCTCCTTTACTTACACCTGTATTTACCCATTGATTGTTATACAGTTTTTTAAACATCTCAACAATTTTATGATGATCGTTTGCAGCCTGTTCAATTGTAAGATATTTCCAGTCAAGATTCTCCGGAACAGACTTTCCGAAGTAACGATGCTCAACAATAATCTGATTAGCACCTAAAATTCTCGAAAGTTCCGTTTTAGAATTTCGATTTGCCGAATAACCTTCGGTTACAAAAACCATCGGTCTGGAAAAATCCATGTGCGAAAGGAAAATACGCTGTGTAAATTTTTTGCTTTTGGGATTCTTATGATCAATCGGTTGAGTTATTAGTATTTCATACCCTTCCTTATATGTCGTATCGACTCTAACCGGCTGAATATTTGTAATTTCTTTGAAGGATTTTAATTTCTTGAATAATTCAGTTTCGGTTTGGGAGTAGGAGATTGAATAGACAAAGAGAATTAGAATAAAGAAATTCAAATAACGTTTCATTTTCACTCCTTAAAAAAACTTCCCTTCGGAGAAGGGAAGCTATTAGGAAAGATGATTATTTATTTTTCGCTCATGAATGGGTAGCGGTAATCTTTTGGAGGAATAAAATTCTCCTTAATTGTACGGGCAGAAACCCATCGGATAAGATTCAAGTAGCTTCCGGCTTTATCGTTAGTACCGCTTGCTCTTGCACCGCCGAATGGCTGCTGACCAACTACGGCTCCGGTCGGCTTATCATTAATATAGAAATTACCGGCTGCATGTGTTAACGCTTTATCAGCTTTTTCAACTGCATATCTGTCCTGTGCAAAGATTGCGCCGGTTAATGAAAACGGAGAAGTCTGATCACATATCTGTAGTGTCTCTTCATATTTATTATCATCGTAAACATATAACGTTAATACCGGTCCGAAGATTTCCTCTTCCATCGATTTGAATTTCGGATTTGTTGTTTCAATAATTGTCGGTTCTATGAAATATCCTTTAGTGCTGTCGTAACCGCCGCCGGCAATTATCGTAGCATCATTCGATTTCTTAGCATAATCAATGTAACCGGTAATTGTGTCGAACGCTCCTTTATCAATTACAGCGTTAAAGAAATTTGTAAAATCGCGCGGATCACCCATCTTAACTGTCTTCAACTCTGCAAGCATGTATTCTTTTAGTTTAGGCCAGATCGATTTAGGAATATAAGCGCGTGATGCTGCAGAACATTTCTGTCCCTGATACTCAAAAGCACCGCGTATCATTGCAACGCCTAATGCAGTAATATCTGCGCTTACATGAGCGAATATAAAATCTTTACCTCCGGTCTCTCCAACAATGCGCGGATAAGATTTATACTTTGCTAAATTATTTGCCGCTGTTCTCCACATCGATTGAAAAGTAGGTGTTGAACCGGTGAAGTGAATTCCTCCAAAATGTTCAGAATCCATAACAGGATTACCGACTTTTGATCCGGAACCCGGAACGAAATTAATCACCCCTTCAGGAAGTCCCGCAGCTTCTAACAATTTCATAATCCAGTAAGCCGAGTAAACGGAACTTGAAGCCGGTTTCAATAACGCAACATTTCCCATAATAGCTGGTGCTGTGGGTAAGTTACCGGTAATAGATGTAAAGTTGAACGGAGCTACTGCAAAAATGAATCCTTCGAGAGGACGGTACTCAGATCTGTTCCACATTCCAAAAGGAGAGTGGAGGGGCTGCTGCTGATAAATTTGCATTGCATAATAGGAATTGAATCGGAAGAAGTCGGCAAGTTCTGCTGCTGAATCAATTTCTGCCTGAAATGGGTTCTTACTCTGTCCAAGCATAGTTGCTGCATTTAAAATGTATCTCCATTCAGTCAATGCTAATAAATCTGCTGCTTTTAGAAATATTGAAACTCTATCCTGCCAATCCAATCTTGACCATGTTTTGTGTGCGTCCATCGCAGAATCAATTGCCATCTTTACTTCTTTCTCGCTTACTTTATGATATTTTGCAAGAATATGTTTGTGATCGTGAGGCATTACACAGTTATCGGTATCGCCGGTTCTAATTTCTTTTCCGCCGATGATTATCGGAATATCAAATTGCTGATTAGCTAACTCATCAAGTTTAGATTTTAATGCAGCTTTTTCGGGAGAACCGGGTGCATAATTCTTTACAGGTTCATTGGGTGGTAACGGTACGTTGAAAATTGCGTTGGCCATAAAGTGTCCTTCTTTTCTTTTTACGATTAATCAGTTTTTTAGGTAGGTAAAATTAGGAAAAATAACCGGTGCGAAACCAAAAAATCGGATTGAATTCTATAAAACCCTTGAAAATAAAGGCGAATCTTCAGATTTATTACTGAAGGGAAAATAAAAATAAGCCGGATGAATTAATAAAAATTCTTTCCGGCTGATAATTAAAAACCAATCATGAACCCAAATACTAACATTCGGCGTCCGAAGTAGCTTTTTATTTCTTTTCTTTCCTTGTAGTCGGGAGAATAAGTATATCCAAAAATATTTTGATTATTGAAAATATTAAGTCCTTCCATATAAGCAACAAACGATATGTTTTCAAATATCTGGTTGAAATGCATAATACGCAGATCGATTCGCCTATAGTCAGGAAATCTATTAGAATTTGTTGCAGCATAAATCGGTTCAAAAATTTTCAGATCGTCTCTATATTTTGATGATTCAACCGGGGTGTAAGGTCGACCGGTAGCATATTTTGCATTTATCCCTATCTGCCATAGTGCGCTAAGATTATACTTCAGAACAAGTGAAAAATTATGTGTTATATCAAATGAACTGCTTGTTATTCTATCGAAATCCATCCAGTCTCTTTTAGTGTTGATGAATCCGTAAGAGATCCATCCCGTAATGTTAAGCGGAAGGATTCCTTTATAGATAATATCAACTCCATTTGCAAATCCTTTTCCGCTATTATCATAATTAAGTACTGAATTTTCTTTAGGGAGGTTAGA
>JAGVBL010000266.1 GCA_020059785.1 Ignavibacteriales bacterium
ATTATCAATTATAACCTTCCGGAAGAATTAGAAATTTATACTCACCGGAGTGGTAGAACCGGGCGTGCCGGTAGAAAAGGAATTTCAATTGCAATTGCAGGACTAAAAGAAAAAAGTAAAATTCATCAGATTGAAAAACAATTAAACAAAAAATTCTCCTTTTTACCCGTCCCTTCGGGTAAAGAGATTTGTACAAAACAGTTATTCCATTTAATAGATCGTGTTGAAAAAGTTGAAGTAGATTATTCACAAATCGACCCTTTATTGCCAGATATTTTCAGAAAACTTGAATGGCTGGATAGAGAAGAACTTATCAAGAAATTTGTCTCGGTTGAATTCAACAGATTTTTAGATTATTATAAAAATGCTATCGATCTAAACTCGCCTCAAGAATTCAAAAAAACCGGAAAGGGTAAAGGTGAAACATCTAATTTTACAAGATTCTTTATTAACCTTGGAAGGACAGACGACCTTCGACCAAATACTTTAATGGGATTGATAAACGAATTCACCGGGATAAATGATATAGAAATCGGGAAGATAGAACTTCTTAAAAATTTCTCCTTCTTCGAAGTAGACTCTGAGTATGCTGATACCGTATCTAAAGCGTTCAAAGATAAAAGCTATAAAAAAAGAAAAATCGTTCTTGAAATTGCAACCTCAAGGGGAAAAACTGATCGACCCGAAAAAAGAGAGAGGTTTAAAGATCAAAGAAAGCCCAAAGAAAAATCTTTCGGCAAAAGTCATAAGAAAAAATCTTATACTACAGACGACCGGGAATTTAAAAGTAAAAAGAAAAGGGACTTTAGCCGGGGAAGAAAAGAAAGGGGAAGATAATTCTCTAAATTTTTCTTTATCAGATTTTTGATCCGAAGAAAAAAATAAAATTTTTTTAATTGAAGTCTTTTTTTCTATTGATACAATTCTTATTTTGACCTTAGCAAATCCTTAAATTTTAGTTTCATTAAATACAGACTTTATATATAAAATAAAATCGGTACTAATGATTAATAAGAAACTCTACTTTTTTGTTTTACCTGTAGTTTTATTTGTTCTACCCGCTTCTTCTAATGCTCAGAAGAAAGAACCATTAATGCCAATCTATACAACAACGCCGCCTGTTATTGATGGTCAACTGGACGACGCCGTCTGGAAGATAGCCCCGAAGGTATCCGGGTTCAAAACATTCACTCCGGATTTTGGCAAAGACCTTTCTGAAAAAACAATTGTTTATATGGCTTACGATAAAGAGAACATCTACTTCGCTTTTAAATGTTACGATAGTCAGCCGGATAAAATACGTGCAAATGTTACCTCGCGAGATAATATAAGGTCGGAAGATTGGATTTGCATCAATCTTGATTCCTTTAACGACCAGCAAAGTCTTTACGCACTTTATGTTAATCCGTTCGGTATTCAGGAGGACAGCAGATATACCGGCAATACAGAAGATATAAGCATAGACATCATTTGGTATAGTTCGGGTAAAATTGATACCGATGGATATTCAATTGAAATCAAATTACCATTAAAAAGTTTGCGTTATTCTAACACAAATCCTGTTCAGATGTCGGTTTTTTTCGAAAGAAGAATTAGCAGAACATCTGAGCAGGGAAGTTTTCCGGCAATGGATCCGGCAAAAGGATATGCATTTTTAACACAAATGCAGCCGATTTTTTATTACGATGTTGAACATTATGCTCTAATCGAATTACTTCCGGCAATTACTTATGGGCAAAAATTTTCTAGTGTTAAGGGAAAGTTAGAAACAGAAGAGGTTAACCGCGATATCAGCTTAACATTGAAATACGGATTAACATCGGATCTGATTTTAGATGCAACATACAATCCGGATTTTAGTCAGATTGAAGCCGATGCCGGCCAGGTTGACATTAATTTACGATACAACATATTCTACCCTGAAAAACGACCATTCTTCCTTGAGGGTAAGGAAAATTTCGGAGTAGCTGCTACATCTATTAATGAAGTTGATCCGGTTTATTCGATAATTCATACTAGAAATATTTTCAGTCCCATTGCGGGAATAAAACTAGTAGGCAAAATAAACGAAAGAAATACAATTGCTGCTATTTACTCCATTGATGAACAAACCGATATCTTTACCGGAAAAGAAAGAGATTATCATTTCCCAATAGCCCGTTATAAACACAATTTAAGTGATGACGGATTTATAGGTGCAATAATTGCATCTAAAGAGCATGCGGATAACTTTAGCAGGATTGCGGGTGTTGATGGGCAGATAAGACTTACGCAAGCAAGCAGATTCGAATTTAACGGAATACTATCACATTCCAAATTAACAAGTTCTTCAGATAAAAATTTCGGTAATACCTTAGCGTTAAGATACATCTCCGGTTCAAGAGATCTCGATATGGATTACGCAATAAAAAATGTATCCGAAGATTTTAGAGCAGATATGGGTTTCATAAAAAGAACCGGTGTAACAGCTTTCTCGGGGATAGTAAAACCCAAATTTTATCCGGGCATAGAATCAATTCAAAGAATTGATGCTGAACTATTTTCTGCTCAGACAAAAGATAACATCTACAGTAAATGGGAAACAAATAATTATGTTGCCGCTACCATGTTCTTTTTGGGGAGTTTGAATGTTAGAGTAAAATATTCATATTCTACCGAGATTTTTCTCAATCAAAAATTTAAAACTGGTGGATTAACAACATCCTTTGGAGGATTAGTATCCAACACACTTAATTTTGCGGTTGTTTATAGGAAATTAAATTCAATTTATTATTCTAACGCACCGTTTCAGGGATCCAGCAACGTTGTTCAAGCCATTGCAATTTTTCAACCATCTGATAATATTTCCACCCGATTCGATTTTATATTCAGCGATTTTAAACGTAATTCCGATAACAAAATTCTTTATGAATATCCTATTAGCAGGTTACGTTTAACTTATCAAATGAATAAATATCTCTTCTTTAGAGGAATAGCAGAATATAATAAATACCGACGCCGGCTTTTAACAGATTTTCTTGCTTCATTCACTTATATACCGGGAACGGTTTTACATTTCGGCTATGGTTCGATATACCAGAAAACCGAATGGGTAAATAATTCTTACCTGGCAAGCGACAATTTTTTAGAAATGAAACGCGGATTTTTCTTTAAAGCTTCTTACCTGTGGAGATTGTAACATTAACTATCATTAAAAATAATTCCTATAAGAAAATTCTTTTTTAATCAGGTACGCTTTTATATGTTTCGTAAAGCAATTTTCTTGTATGAAACAATATGAAATATATCCACTCTAAATTCCCTACTCTGTTTGTATTATCACTTAATATTATTTTGTTAACCAATTTATTAAATGCACAATCAAAAACGACAACCGCCGTTAAAGTATTTGATGCTCCTGTTATTGATGGATTACTTAATGATGATGTCTGGAAAAAGGGGATTTCAATAAACGATTTTTTACAACAGGAACCCGTTCCCGGCAGTGCTCCTTCATTAAAAACCGAATTTAAAATTTTATACGATGACGAAAATCTTTACATCGGCGTTGTGTGTTATGATAACGAACCCGGTAAAATTATTGCTCGCGAGATGAAATGGGATGGCTTTATAAGTGCCGACGATAATCTCAAAATAATTTTTGATACTTTTAATGACGACCGCTCTGCCTACTGGTTCGGAACAAATCCTCTTGGGGCTCAAAACGATGCTCTACTTACCGGATTTGAAATGAGCGGATTTAACGAAGACTGGGACGGTGTTTGGGAAGTTGAATGTGCTATTCTCGAAAACGGATGGAGCGCAGAATTCAAATTTCCTTTTTCCACCTTTAAATTTTATGATAAACAAAAACAAGTGTGGGGATTTAATATCCTTCGTGCTATCAGAAGGAAAAATGAAGAAGTGCTATGGACTTCTATCGGGCAAAATTCAGGATTTCTTAAAATTGCCGAAGCGGGAGATTTATTAGGAATAGAAAACATTAAAAGGGGAAACCCCGTTTATCTTATGCCATACATTTCTACCGGAGCTCAGTTTGTAAATGGAAATAAAAAATATCTTGCCGAGCCCGGCTTAGATGTTAAATATGGTATTACCGAAACACTATCTCTGGATGCTACCGTTAATACTGATTTTGCGCAGGTTGAATCCGATAGAGCAAGAATTAACTTAACACGCTTTCCTTTATTCTTTCCAGAAAAACGCGAATTCTTTCTTGAAGGAAGAAAAACATTTGACTTTAATCTGGGAGGAAATAATAATTTATTTTACAGCAGAAGAATTGGTATCAGCCGTAACCAGGAAATTCCAATCATCGGCGGAGCTAAACTTGTAGGAAGGGTTGGCGATTTTGAATTAGGATTTATTGATATGCAGACGGCTGAAAAGGGGAGCGAACCTTCAACAAATTATGGAACTGTTAGAGCTAAATATGATTTGTTAAATTCTTCTTATGCCGGATTTATGATTACAAATAAATTTACGAGTCGACAAACTCAAACTTCATTAGGCGGAGATTTTCATTTTTCCTTTAATGATTTTATGGGTGATAAGAACTTAATAATTCATGCATCGGCGGCAAAATCAGATCTTCAAAACAGTAACAAAAATTCCTGGGCGGGAAATTTTTATGTCGATTATCCTAACGACTTAATTGACACATATTTAGGTTACCGGTTTATTCAATCCGGCTTTGATCCTGAAATTGGATTTGTATCGAGACGTGGTTATCAGCAATTAGTTTATAATCTGGATATTTCTCCGCGAATTAATAGCGGGGGAATAAAGAAACTGCAATTCGAGGCAATAGAAAGCTCTATGATATTTAGCGGAAACGGAGTTTTGCAGTCTGCTGCGTTCGCAGTTAGTCCATTAGGAATCGAATTTGATTCGGGCGATGAAATCAGGATTGGAATTCATCGTGTTTTCGATAGACCCGATAGAGATTTTGAAATATTCGATAACACAACAATAAAAGCCGGAAGTTACTGGTATACAACTTATGGTATCGGTTTTGATTCATCACCAATGAGAAATATTTACGGAGAGGCTAATTTTATAACCGGCGGATACTATAACGGAAATCGATCCGAGATAGAAGGGAGAATAACATTTACAGTAAACAAAAATTTATCCGTGGGCGGAGATTTTACTTATAACCATATTACAATTAATGATAATACCCTAAACACAAGCGAGATTGGCGGAAGGATTGCTTATACTTTTTCGAAGCATGTTAATTCTTCTTTGTTTGCTCAATGGAATAACGAACAAAATGAAATGAATCTAAATTACCGTTTCAACTGGAAACCGAAAATCGGAAGCGACCTTTACATTGTAGTTAATCAGCTTTTTTCAACACAGGATAAGATTCGTTCTAAAGATATTACTGTACTTGCAAAGTTTGTATGGATGATGGTGATATGAAAGAACAAGTGAACGAAGCCTAACGGCAGTAAAAGAAAGTTCATTGAAAGAATGTAGGACTTCAAAAATCAGTGGTTAATTCTGAAAGTATAATTATTAAAAATGGCTTAGCTCAATATATAATTTTGAAAAAAGTAAGAAGATTATCTATGGACAGATATGTTCAAGAATAAGCTTATTGAAAGAAAATTAATATGATTTACCGAAGAGTAATTACGATTGAATTGTAATGTCATTTAACAAGAAAACAAATAAAAGAAAACAAGCCAAGTGAGGTAATAAAAATATGATCCTGCAACCATTAAATACCCATAACTTTGTAATGACGCCTGCCCGCTTTTTTTGTAGCGGGGCTTCGCACAACTGTATTTTATCCAAAGTTATGGTGGTAAATTGCTGTAACTATATATTTTTTTGTCACAATTTCGGATAAAACACTTAACGTTAGGCGAATAAATTAAGAGAAGTAACGAAAATGATTTTATTAGAAAATGACGCACGTTTATTTTATAAACTTCAGTTCCAATTGCTCAATTATGTTCTTAAAAGCAACAATGAGAAAATTATAATTAACACAATGCAAGAATATTATGATTTACCTCAAGACTTGAAATTAGATGTCAGAAATACATTATGGAATAATCTTCAATGGATTGATAAATATATCATGGCTGATCCTGATAAACTCCTCGACGAAGAGAAACAAATCATTAATAAATGGAAACAACGTATTAAAGGTACGTTTCTGTTAGAGAGGATTCTAAAAAAATATGCTGTTTTTATTCATGATAATTCAGTTTATGGTGTGATAGGATTGTATGATGAAATAGATGAATTAATAGATAAAGCACGTTTACCTTTATATGTAGAAGCTGTCTTACTTCCGTTCAAAAATAGAATCGTTTATGATGGCTTGATTTCAGAATATTCGGTATCGTTTGGTAAAGGCATCCGTGATATATTTAAAGATATTTATAACACAGCAAAAAATAATAATTGCATAATTACTTTTTTATAAAATATAAAAGGGCCAAAATCGCCTAACCCGCAAATCAAAGCGACTGCTTTAAACAAAGCGGTATGGGCTTGCGGGGAAACAAGATTCTAAATTATAAAGGATATTCTTTTTTTCGAGTTGGTCTTTTAGTGTAGTTAAATAAACAAAGTAGTTAATGAATTATTGGCATTTGTTTTTCCTCCGAAGGAGTCCCTTCGGGAAAAGTTGCATAGTTGTATTGGGTCGTTAGACTCCGTTGGAGTCTGACTGACTCTAACAAGCGGCGACTTAAAAACAACTGTCATTATATAAACTAAGTATTTTTTGAACAATAAGTATTTATTGGAGAGGAATATGATAATAAAAAATATTAACGAAGTATATCAATTCAAAATATCTTTGAATAATTCCAAACCATCGATTTGGAGAAGAATAGTTGTTCCTTCTACTTATTCATTTTGGGATTTACATGTTGCGATTCAAGATTCAATGGGATGGTCTGATTGTCATCTTCATATGTTTGAATTGAAAAATCCCTTAACAAACATAAAGGTCGAAATTGGAATTCCCGATGAGGAGTATGAGGCATTTGATAGAAAAGTCTTAGCAGATCACAAAGAAAAAATATTAAAATATTTCAACGAGAATAATAGCACTGCTAGATATGAGTATGATTTTGGAGATTCTTGGATTCATACTATAAAATTAGAAAAAATACTTCCGGCTACAATTGGTGAAAAATATCCCAAATGTATAGCTGGTAAAATGGCGTGTCCTCCTGAAGATTGTGGCGGTATTGGCGGTTATTATCATTTGTTATCGGTATTAAGCGATCCAAATAACGAAGAGTATACTGAAATGATAGAATGGTTAGGAGGTGAATTTAATCCAGAAATATTTGATCCAAAAGATGTATCGTTCGATGATCCTAAAGAAAGATTTAGACAAATGAATGAAGATTGAGTAATACGAAAAGTTTGTATAATCTCTTTAATAAGTAAAAAGTCCCCGCAAAAAAAGCGGGACAGGCAAGGAGTATAAAAAGAATAAAAATATTACCAACTGACATTGCAGATAGAATATTTTCTTTGAACAATTTAAAGATAATTTATTAACAAAAGA
The DNA here is from genome assembly GCA_020059785.1 of Ignavibacteriales bacterium. Taxonomy (GTDB): domain Bacteria; phylum Bacteroidota; class Ignavibacteria; order Ignavibacteriales; family Melioribacteraceae; genus DSXH01. The sequence continues at coordinate 7,547 of JAGVBL010000266.1, forward strand.
GCACACCAAAAATATCAATGAGTTAAAGGTTGTCTAAAAGAACGGCGGACAGGTTCAATGTGTCTAACCTTCGGCAAATAAAGGAGATTTATGAAAGCAGTCATCTGTACAAAATACGGTCCGCCGGAAGTTCTTCAGATTCGGGAAGTTGAAAAGCCAACGCCCAAGCCAAATGAAGTGCTTGTAAAAATCTTAGCAACAACTGCACACATCGGCGATACAAAGATCCGCCGCTTCGAACCGGGGCTTGGACCGGTTAAAGATTTCTTCTTCAAACCTGTTATGCGTTTAATTCTTGGTTTTAAGAGACCGCGTAAAAAAATATTAGGTATGGAATTCTCCGGAGAAATTGAATCAATAGGTAAAGATGTAACACTTTTTAAAGTAGGCGATCCGGTTTTTGCATCCACTGAATTCAGGTTCGGCACTTATGCACAGTATTGCTGCATGCCGGAGAACGGAATACTTGCATTCAAACCCATTAATATGACGCACGAAGAAGCCGCTCCGGTTTCCAACGGCGGAATAACCGCGCTTATCCATCTCAGAAAAGCAAACATCCGGAAAGGTCAGAAAGTATTAATCTATGGAGCTTCGGGAAGTGTTGGCACTTATGCAATTCAGATCGCTAAAAATTACGGCGCTGAAGTAACGGCTGTATGCAGCACTTCGAACATTGAGTTAGTAAAATCCCTTGGTGCTGATAAAGTTATTGATTACACCAAAGAAGATTTTACACAAAGCGGTGAAACTTACGATGTGATTTACGATGCTGTGGGAAAAATAGAATGTTCTAAACGTAAGAAAGCTCTCGCGCAAACAGGAATCTATTTAAATGTTCTTGCTGCTTCCGGAAACATCATATTAAAAGTAGACGACCTCAACACGCTCAAGGATCTATGCGAAGCGGGAAAGTTGAAAACGGTAATAGATAGAATTTATCCGATGGATGAGATTATAGAAGCGCACAGGTATGTGGACAAAGGTCACAAGAAAGGAAATGTGGTTATAACCGTCGCGCATGATAAGTAATGGTGTTCTGTCATTCTGATGACAATCAGAATCTGCGCATAATAAGAGCATATTACGATAAGATGCTGAACCAAGTTCAGCATGACATAAGCATAGAGGCGAACTGTCATTCTGAATTTATTTCAGAATCTGAGTAGTAGAAGAATGTAACACG
>JAGVBL010000374.1 GCA_020059785.1 Ignavibacteriales bacterium
AAACAATACAACTATGGAATTTCGAAATGGGTTTCCCCAAAACGGACTCGGTCATATCCTTTCGAAAGAGTTTATAATTCTCTAAATGTCCCTAAAAGAATTACAGTAATTCCAATTATTAAAGATGAAGGGTCAAAAGGGGACCGTGACTTTATTCAATGGGATACAGTTTCATTAATGAGTCTTTTAGATGTCTATGTTATCCTTGCTTATTACAATAACGCTGTCATCCATCCATCAAGACAAAACAAGATTACAGATCAAGAGTTTGATAACAACTATGTTAAAAATAAAATTTTAGAAATCAGTAATTATCATAGCTCGGCATTGCATTGGAATTTGAAAGAAATAAATGATACTCTTCCGTCACTTATTGACATTGTTAAAGAAACATATAATCGTCTTGAAAAAGAATTAAAAGTTTCGTTTCATAATTCGAGAGGAATACATCGCTTTAAAAGTCAATTTCAGAAAGGTGTAGCAGATTTTATGGCTACATCAAGAAATAAAGCTAAGGAAGCCCAGAATAGGGAAAAGCAAACTCTACAGCCAAAAGAATTTTTATCGACACCAACAAAAGCAACTATCACAATCGAAAACTATCTTGGCGGCAAATACTACTTTACGACGGATGAAATTTCTATAGTTGATAAAAATTTATTTTTAATTGAGGGCAAACACTCAAGTAATTCAAAATTACCAAGTATAGGTGATATAAAAGATGGGCTGTTGAAAATGGTTTTGTATTGTAATTTAACTGATGTAAAAATAGAGGATACTGATTTCACTCCCAAGCCAGTTTTAAAATTAACATCTACTAATATTTCTGGAAAGATAACTTCTCAAAGTTCGACTTCGGAAATAGAGAAATTTAAATCTACTGTTGGTTTTAGTGAAAATATAATTGAGATTATTGATAGACTTTTTGTAGAAGCAAAAACAAACAATTTTGAAGTTATAATTGAAGGCGTTTGAAAATGATTAAAAGCCCACTCAGATATCCTGGCGGTAAAAGTAAGGCAATAGATTCGATTTCGAAATTAATACCTGATTTTAAAGAATTTCGAGAACCCTTTGTTGGAGGCGGTTCTGTTTTCGTTTATTTAAAACAAAAATTTCCTTTGAGAACTTTTTGGATAAATGATATTTACCAGAATCTATATCATTTTTGGAATGAGTGTAAAGAGAACCCGGACAAACTTATTGAATCAATTCTTGAACTACGCTCTAATTATTCTGATGGTAAAGAATTATATAGGTTTTTATTAGACAATATAGAATCATTTGATAAAATAAAAAAAGCTGCAGCTTTTTTTATTTTTAATAGAATAACATTTTCCGGCACATCAGAAAGCGGGGGTTTTTCAAATGCTGCTTTCCATAAAAGGTTCACCGAATCAAGTATCGAAAGAGTTAAAGCTCTTTCAAAGATTTTGATGAATACTAAAATTTCTAATCTTGATTATGAAGAAGTAATATTAGCTGATGGCAAGGATGTGTTTTTATTTCTTGACCCACCTTATTATTCTGCAACAAAATCTGCTTTATATGGCAAAAATGGTGATCTACATAAAAAGTTCGACCACGAAAGATTTGCAAACGTGATGAAGCAAACCAAACATAAATGGTTAATTACTTATGATGACAGTGAGTATATAAGAAGCCTCTTTTCATTTGCCCAAATTATAACTTGGGACTTAACTTATGGAATGCGTAATGTAAAAAAGGATTCTAGTCAACTTGGGAGAGAATTATTTATTTTTAATTTCTCGCATGATGAAAAATATTCACAACAGTATAGTTTTTTCTCATCCCCAGAGGTTATATCACACAATCCTTGATAATAAAATCAAAAACTTTTATTTGTTTTTTTGAAATACAAATATTGTATATAAAATAATTTCCTTAGATAAATGAAAAAACAGTGTGCATTCTATATCGATACAAGTAGATGCTCGGGTTGCAAAGCTTGTCAGGCAGCATGCAGCGATAAGCACGATACAGGCAACGGAATTTTGTGGCGAAGAGTATATGAAATAAGTGGCGGCAACTGGATTCAAGAGGGAAATGCGTGGATTCATAAAGTGTATGCTTATAACATATCTATGGCGTGCAACCATTGCGAAGATCCTATTTGTGTTAAGACCTGTCCGACCAAAGCAATGTATAAGCGGAAAGACGGAATTGTTCTGATTGATGATAAGAAATGCATCGGATGCAGATATTGCGAGTGGGCGTGCCCTTACGGTTCACCTCAATATAATTCTGATAAAGGTGTAATGACCAAGTGCACACTATGTTACGATTATATTGACGAGGGAAAAAATCCTTCTTGTGTTGATGCTTGCCCGATGCGCGTTCTGGAATTCGGGGAATTGAAACAGTTGAGAAAAAAGCATGGTGATATTGCGGAAATATATCCGCTTCCTGATAAAAACGTAACAAAACCGGCAGTTGTAATTACTCCTCATAAAGATTCGATTAACAAATCCGGCAATCTTCTTGCAGTTGCTAACAAGGAGGAAGTATAGATGGACTTCTCGGAATGGCCTCTAATACTTTTCACGCTGATGATACAAATGTCGGTCGGTACATTTTTATTCCTCGGCATTTTGCACGATGTTGCTTTTGTAAGACTGGAGGAGAGAGTTTTTTCTGAAGTCGGTAATCACTTGCTTAAGTTAATTGCCTTCATTCTCTTCATTGCATTTATTGTTGCATCTTTTCATCTTGGAAATCCTGTCAATGCAGTTAATTCTCTGAACAATTTAGAATCATCATGGTTAAGCAGGGAAATATTGTCAATTATTTTATTTACAATAAGCGGCGGAATATTTCTATTTATTTATAAAAAGTACAGTAGAAATAAAAAGTTGGTTTTTACATTTGCATTATTTACAACTTTATTAGGATTCATAGCAATTGCCTCAATGTCTATGATTTACATGCTCAAGACAGTTCCTGTATGGAATAACGTATTTACACCGATATCATTTTATTTGTCTGCTTTATTACTGGGGAGCGGAGTTATGTTTTATTCGTTAATAAGAATTATGAGGAGAAGATTTTTTTTAACTGCCCTGGATGAGTCGTCGGGAGAAAAACTGAATTATACATTAAACTTTCTTCTCGTTGTAATAACTTTTTTATTATTTCTGAATCTTACTATAACATTCATACAGATTATTTTTTTAGGATCAGGTAACGATCCTTTGAAAGCCGGTTACAATTTACTAATTGAGGAGAACCTATTCTTTATAATAGTAAAAGTGATTTTGTTAATAATTGTATTAACACTTTCGTTTCTAATTATAAAGCATTACCGTTTAAACAAAAGTTTGTTTGAGCTTTACAAATATTCAACCCTCTATTTTATTCTGATATTAATAATTGAACTAATTGGGCGATATCTTTTCTATGCAAGCTATCATAGAATAGGAGTTTAGATAAAAATGATGATAAAAAATAGCCATAGAGCGTTTTTATTAACTTTTATAGCTCTTCTCTCCTCGCTCTGCTCTATATACTCGCAGTCATTGCGTCCTATTCGCGATGATGTAGGTTTCTGCTGGAATGCCGAAGAGATGAATTTATTTATGAATTATTTAGCGAGTGAAGTTAAAGTTGAAAAATCTACCGGTAAATTAATCGGCGGAATTTCTGTACACGATGATTATCTCTATGCCGGTAAAATATATTATCCATTGTTTAGTCAGATAAGAGCTAAAGAAGTTGTTATATTCGGAGTAACTCATGGAGCTGTCCGTAAAGAATTGAATGATCCTAAAAATGTTTTGATATTGGATGAACACGAGAAATGGATTGGCCCTTATGGTAACGTTGAGATTTCTCCTTTGCGCGAGATAATCAAAAATAAACTTGATAAGAATTACATAATGGTCAGTAATAAAGCTCATCAGATTGAACACTCAATTGAAGCATTGATACCGTTCCTTCAGTATTATAATCGTGATATTAAGATTATTCCTATTATGGTAACTCAAATGCCATTTGAAATGATGGAAGATGCAAGCAAAAAACTTGCCTCGTTAATTCTTGATTATATTAAAGAGAATAAATTGGAGGTTGGTAAAGATATTTTCTTCTTGATTTCAAATGACGCCAATCATTACGGCGAGGATTTTAATAATTCACCTTATGGACTTGAAGCCAATGCTCATAAAACTGCAACAGACAATGATAGAAGAATTATCAGTGAAAATTTATCCGGGGAAATAAAAGCAGAGCGCATTGTTAATCTTACTAAAGAATTATGGCCGGATCCAGAAGGGAAAAGGAATATTCCTGTCTGGTGCGGAAGGTATCCAATAGTATTCGGGTTATTAACTATCAAAGAAATTGCTGGTAAAGTTTATGGCGAATCGGTTAATGGTGAATTGTTCGGTTACTCGGACACCTTCACAGAAAAAGTTCTTCCATTTAATAACTCCAGTATGGGACTAACCGCACCGTTTTCATACCGACACTGGTGCGGGTGGTTTACACTTGGATTGTTCGTTGAATAAATGAAATTAAATAAATTACAAAAACCAAATAGCAAGAAACAAACAAATCATAAAAAGAAAGCATCAAATTCCAATACTGTAATTAGGTTTGAAAACAGCTATTGGGTAAAATGAAAAAATAATTAAATTGTATTAAGTTTGGTAAGCATGAATCCATGGCAGCAAATACCTTCTAATGAGTACGAAGCTCATATGTCCGCACCTCATGTTCAGCAGCTTCAGATCCTTAATGAAATATTCCGCAAGGTTCTTGATCAGTTTAATCCCAGATCAATATGTGTTCTAGGATGTACAAACGGAAACGGATTTGAGCATTTAATTGGAAGAGAAACCGAAACAATTCTGGGTGTGGATATTAATTACAAATATCTTGCCGAGTGCCGTGCATGGTTTGCAGAGGATTTACCCGCTCTAAATCTTGTATGTGCTAATATTGATGAGTTTGAAATGTCCAATTCCAATCTTGATCTTATTCATGCGGCATTGATTTTTGAATATATTGATGTAAAGAGAGCAATTCATAAAGTTTCTAATTGGTTAAGATATGGTGGAATATTGAGTGTTGTACTTCAACTGAATAGCGAAACATCAGAACCCGTATCGGAAACACCTTATGAATCGATTAAAAATCTCAGCTCCATAATTAAATTGGTTGATGAAAGAAATTTTGTTTATACGGCAGAGAAGTCCGGATTGAAGGAGATTTACTCGACTCAGATTAACCTGCAGAAGGGGAAGAAATTCTACGTCGGTTATTTTAAGAAGATGGAAATATTTAAGATAATTTCTTAGTTAATACTAATTATAAAGATTAACTCGCAGAGATCGCGGAGAATTCGCAGAGCACGCAGAGTTTTTTCCTTGCGATCTCTATTTTTATGCTTTGCGAACTTTGCGTGATTTTATTTTAAAATTATTGAAGCAATTTACTAGCAAGTCCCTCAAAGTCATCCATTTTTTTTGAGCCTTCGACAAAAATCATTTCATTATTGTTAAGCATTTTTACCAGAAAGGTGTTATTCCCGCTCTCGCTTTTTGAATATTTAGTAGAAGGATTTATTTCTATACCCGCTCGCTTCAAAAAAGTATTCACGTCGGAACCGGAATGGAATTTAATCTGAGCGATATTAACATCACCCCCGTCAAGCTTAGCGGGAAGCATACATACTTCAAACTCACCCAGCCCGTCAAAATAGTCATACCATTCCATCATTCCGTTTTGAACGCCTAAAATTCCCTTAAAATATTTTATTTGATCTTTCTGCTCACTTAATAATTTACTGTTGAATAACCGGGGAGGCGAAAAATCATTTCCGGAAATTTTACCGGTAACTTGATTAAATATTTTATTCGATGTTTCCATTTCCTCTTTGCTTCCGTTTGCATTAATTATAGAAATGTAATAACAATCTATTGCGCATTGTATCTGATACTGTGTTTTGCAGCTATACTTAACCGATTTCACCTTGTCCTCACATTTGTAATGCGAAACGGAATATATGCCGAACGCAGATGCCGGGCTATTCATTTTATATATCTCAACCTTGAAATTCAGTCCGTTGATACTAAACTCTTGTAGCAAGAGCTTATCAAAACCGTATTCAAGAAATATATCTGCTCCGCCGTTTATGTATCCCCACAAACCGCTACCATCAAAAGACTGCTCGCGTGTTATCTTCAAACCGGTAATATCAGATTCCATTAATTTAGGAATCTCTTGCTGCTGTGAAAATAGCAACCCGTTAATAATGAAGAGTATTAAAGTGATTTTAATTTGTTTCATACAAAAACACCTCGTTTAATAGAACGCGGAATACGCGGATTTAATTTGATCAGCGCGGATAATGATCAATAAAAAAATCGGCATTCTATTTCATTTCAACTTTTGTTAAAGATATTTTTTCCATATTAGCAATTCCAAGACCAAGATTTTGAGCAAGTTCCATAAAAATTCTTCCGCGTGCGTTATCTTCTTTTTGAACACCTCTTTTTATTCTCTCATTTATTACAATGTCGTAACCAATGCGATCAACGGCAACCGGATCTGTCCCCACCAGCACTGTCTTATACTCACAGAAGAATTGCGGATTAGCACCGGGACCGCCGTTAAAACACCCTTTGATTCCGTCAACTATATTTAATACTACTTTATCGCGAAGAGGGGGAAAAGCATTTACTTCCGCACATGTTTCTGCCCATAACTGCTTATGCAATCTTCCGGTATTAGTAACTGAACCATAAGCAAGGTTTTTCAAACAGAGTGTAACCGATGAACCGGCGTTTTTCAGAATAGGCACATTTATAATTTTATCTACCATCTCTGTTACAATTTTTGTGAAGTAGGAATATTTACCTTCATTAACCATGTAAGGTATTGTCGCTGAGTCGTATTTCTCTTCGCAGTCAGCCCAATAATACCACGTGGTGTCAATCATTTTTAAGCTGTGGAGTTTTCCATTCTCATCGTACATAGAACCATTCTCCGGTCGTTCTGTGCCGATTATTTTTATACCCGGAAAATTCTCGTGATTAAATCCGGCTTCGAATAATTGCTCTTCACGTCGGTCCCAAATAACAATATTGCTTTTTTGTACTCCAGCTTCTACCAGTTGATTAACAATTGCCTGAGTTACTTCTATACTTGTTGAAAGTT
>JAGVBL010000321.1 GCA_020059785.1 Ignavibacteriales bacterium
GCAAAAATGAAAATGGAAGAAAGTCGGTAATAGGTGCATTGCTTCAGAATACAAAAGACGGTTCAACATTCGAAGTGAAAGCCGATGGTATCTTTATGGCTATCGGTCACCAGCCTAACACAAATCTATTCAAAGGAAAGCTTGATATGGATGAAACCGGGTACCTTAAAGTAAAACCTGGCTCAACATATACAAACATAGATGGTGTTTTTGCTGCGGGTGATGTTGCTGATAAAACCTATCGTCAGGCAATTACTGCTGCCGGTACAGGTTGTATGGCTGCTCTTGATGCTCAAAGATGGCTTGAAGAACATGAATTAGCTTAAGAAGAATGATTAAAGAGCGAAGAAGTATTTTACATCTTCGCTCTTATATTAACTCTTTTATTGCTTGTTTTTCTCTAATTTCCTCTCAGCAAGGTAAGCTAATACGAATCCTAATCCTGTGAATGTAATGAGCATAAACGGAACCCATTCTTCAACATCAGAATAATTTCTAATAAGCAAACCTAATCCAAGGCCAATTCCAAAAAACATAACTACTATTCCAAATTTCAACCAGGTGTATGGATTTCGTTTGGTCTTAAGGAATTCAACCATTTGCTCGTAGGAAATCCCTTTTTCAATCATCATCTGTTTTTCTTTGGAATGGAAATAAATCCCTGTAACTACAACAATTCCGATTACCAGAGTAACTACGATAGGTATAAATACTGCTATAGTTCCTTGCATGATAAACCTCTTTTTATTTTCTACGGCTTATGACATCTGTTATGGTAAAATGGTTACAAGTTTTTTTAGATTATTTCACCAACTGTTATTAATTTGCAAGAGCATTAATATTGCTACGTATTTTGACTGATAATAGCTTAAAAAAGGTTACATAAAATTTATTTAGATATAGTGTAACCTTGCTATTATTCATTATGTCTAATAAAGTGATGAAAAACCTATCTGACATAGAAATCATTGAATCGGTTAACAGAGGAAATCATCAGGATTACTCATTAATAATAAACCGTTATAAAGACAAAGCGTTTTCGCTGTTGAAAAGAATGCTTAGGAATGAGATGGACGCAGAAGAAGTACTTCAGGATAGTTTTTTAAAGGCATTTAATTCTTTAAAAGATTTCAGGGGAGATGCTAAATTTTCTACATGGTTTTATAAAATTGTTTATAACTCAGCTCTTACTACTATTGCATCTAAGAAAAGAAAAATTGAGCATGAAATGTTTTCTTACGACGAGAATTTTGAACTGGGTTCTTACGACAATAAAATATATGCTATTACAGAAAATGCACAGGGATATGTTCTTAAGCTTGTAGATAAACTTCCGTTAAGGAATGCACTTGTAACTATTTTATTTTATGTCGATGGTTTGTCATTAAACGAAATCAGTCAGGTAATGGGAACATCATTGGTAAATACAAAGGTGCTGCTTCATAGATCGAGGAATGCATTACGTGATCTTCTGCTTAAGCATAATTACCAGGAGGAATTATTATGAAAAAAATAACCGATGAAATTCTGAACGATTATATAGATAATCAGCTTGATAGTGTTTCTATTCAGGAATTAAAAATGGATCTGGATAATAATGAAGAAGCGCTTAAGAAGTTGAAGGCACTTAAAGTTGTTGATAGCTCGTTGAAAAATATTGAAGTTATACCTGCACCGGAAGGATTTACTAATAGGATAATGAGCATTATTGCTAAAGGTTCAAGGAAAGCTGTTTCAAGGGTTAGTTATTTCTTTGTCTCGGTAATCGGATTATTTTCGGTTCTAATATTTGCAGTCATGGCATTCGCTTATTATACTTCTACAGGTTCTGTTCCATCAGCCGAAAACGGCTCGTCATTAAATAAAATATCTGAATACATGGCTCAATTTGTTTCTTTACTTCAAAGTGTTTTCCAAAATAAAAATATTACTACAATTGGAATGATACTTACAGTATTACTATTGATTAGCGGTTATTACTTATTAGAATCTCATAAAGAATTTAAGAATAAGCTAAAGAATTTATCATAGAAGAAATGTTTGTAATAAATTCTTCCATTCTGTAATAGGGATTATTTGTCTTTCTAAATTGCCTTCGATATTTTGCACATTGTAAAATTTATAATAACCAATGCAAATTAAATCCGGATATGTAGCAATAATTGGACTGCCTAATGCTGGCAAATCCACATTAATGAATGCGCTTTTAGGCGAGAAAATTTCGATAGTAACTAATAAACCACAAACAACGCGTAAAAAAATTCTCGGCATTCTGTCCTCAGATCAGTATCAAATAATTTTTCTTGATACACCGGGCATATTAGACCCTGAATACCTACTTCAAGAAAAAATGCTTGATTACGTTGAAGTATCGGTTCGTGACGCTGATATAATTTTATTTATTCTAGATATTTCAGAAGATTCTACCGGCGATAGAACATTTAACAATAAAAGTGTCGACAGGATACTTAATAAATCGAAAAAGAATAAAATTCTTGTTATAAATAAAATTGATATTTCGAATCAGAAAATTGTTGATGACGTATTAAAAAAATTTTCGGCAAAAAATATTTTTGATAAAATTATTCCTGTCTCAGCATCTCTTGGTTATAATACAGAATCTGTAATTAGAGACATACTTGAGTATTTACCCGAACATCCCAAATACTATCCCGAAGATGAACTCAGTGATGCAAACGAAAGATTTTTTGTATCGGAAATAATTAGAGAGAAAATTTTTGAACAGTTCCGGGATGAAATTCCATACAGCACCGAAGTATTGATAGAGGAGTTTAAAGAAAGAACGAATGGTAAGGATTTTATTCGTGCAATTATTGTTGTTGAAAAGGAATCTCAAAAACCGATTATTATTGGTGATAACGGTTCTTCAATTAAAAAACTTGGCAAAGTTGCACGTGAATCAGTAGAAAAATTTCTGGGTAAAGAAGTTTTTCTCGAATTATTTGTAAAAGTTAGAGATAAATGGCGATCCAACCCAAAACTTCTTAAAAATTTTGGCTATTCCGCTGAAGATGAATAATTCTAATAATCCATTTCAAAAATATCTTGGTGAAGGTGCACTTCTGTTAATGACGATTATATGGGGCGGTACATTCGTAATTGTTAAAGAATCATTAGCGGATGTTTCGCCATTGTTATTTGTTGGCGTAAGATTTGGAATTGCCGCTTTAATAGTCACTTCCTATTTCATAGTCAAAAAAATAAATATAGAATTTCAGTCCCTTAAACCGGGAATATTTCTGGGTATACTTCTCTTTCTGGGATTTTTTTTCCAAACGACGGGATTAAAAATTACAACTGCAACAAAATCGGGATTTATAACGGGCTCACTTGTCGTAATGGTCCCGTTATTTCAAACAATATTCGAAAGGCGACTTCCCAGTAAAGGAGCACAAATTGGGACTGTACTTGTTTTTATCGGATTGCTTTTTCTATCCAGCAGCGGAACGACATTGAATGAATTTATAACCGATTTAGGAACAAACTTTAATACCGGTGACTGGTTAACATTGATATGTGCAATGTTTTTCGCGCTTCATGTTGTGTTTATAGATATCATTTCTCCTAAGAATAAATTTATTGATTTGCTGCTGCTTCAGCTCGTTACCGTATCGATACTCAGCTTTATTGTAGCGGGACTTTTTCAAGTTACTAGTATTGAAAAAATACAATTCAATATTACATTCGATTCATTAAGAGGAATTCTTTACACATCTTTATTAGCAACACTCGTAAATTTTTCATTACAAACTAAATATCAAAAAGTTGTTAGTCCAACAAAAGCCGGTATAATTTATTCGTTTGAGCCGATCTTTGCAGCTCTGTTTGCTTTCTTTTTACTCAGCGAAAAAATCACTAATTTTGGTCTGGTTGGTAGCGCCTTAATCTTTCTAGGATTAATTACAGCTGAAGTTTTCGATAACCTCTTAAATAAAAAAGAAAATAGTTATGGAAAGAGCTGAAATTATTGCTAATGGATTGGTTCAAGGTGTTGGCTTTAGATATTACATTCTCAGAATTGGAAAGGATTTGGGTTTGAAAGGATACACTCAAAATTTA
>JAGVBL010000313.1 GCA_020059785.1 Ignavibacteriales bacterium
AATGTACCACCGTTGATTTTAGAACAACGGTTATCAAGAAGTATTGCAGCGCGGTCCATTATCTCTTTGGCTGCTTTACGTGTAAAGGTAAGTAAAAGAATTGATTGGGGTTCGAAACCGAGTTCTACAAGTCGGGATACTCTGTAAACTAATGTACGAGTTTTACCGCTTCCTGCACCGGCAATAACTAAATAATTCCCCTGGATAGCAGAGACAGCTTCGTACTGTGCAGGATTAAGTTCATTCTGATAATTGATTACAAATTTGGATTCATCAACTTCAGGTGATTTAACTGGTATTTGACCAACTCGTTTTAACTGATACTTTTTCGGCATGTGATAAGAAAAATAGAACGCAGATCCCGCAAATTGATTATGATTGATGCTGAAATCATAATTATCATAAAAATCTGCGTTCCATTACTTTTTATTTTTCGTTTTTCATTACAACATAATTATAAATCCACATCAATACTGTAGCAAGAACCCCTATTCCTATCATTGAGAACCAGACCATTTCCGGTTTACCGGCTTCTTTAGATGTTTGATATAGCCATCCTCCAAACGGGTCGCCTACAAATCGTGCTATCGCTATCGGTAAGAATGCATAACCCTGGTAAAGTCCCTGTTGACCCGGAGGTGCAATCTCTGATATATATTCATAGTAACGTGGTGCTTGAATCATTTCACCAATAGCAAATGCAACAATTCCGGCTACAATAGTTGGAATGCTTGGATAGATTCCGATTATAATCCAGATTAAACTCGATATAGCAAATCCGTAAAGAATTGCATTACGTGTTTTTATTTTTTTAGTAAGCAGGTTAAGCGGGATCTGAAATAAAATTATTGCACCGGCTCCAGCCCAAGATTGAATGATTTCATAAGGTGCATTGGCATCAATGTAATCGGTTATGTAATAAGGAACAATTATAAATTCCTGCCAAAAGATTATCCAGTATAAACTGTAAATCAAAAGAAAGATCATAAACTTAAAATTCATCAGAACGAGAAAGAGATTTTCAATTTTTTTACCAAGTGATTCAACTATATCTGTTGCCGGATTCTTAACTTCTTTGTAAAGTATTAGGTTCACAATAAGCATTGCTAAACATGAAACAGCACTTACCATATAAACAGCTTTATTACCAAAGCTATCGCGTGTAAAATATGCAATTGTAGGACCTAACATTGCACCGGCATTAACAAGCCAATAATAGATTGCAAAACCGAGTGATTTTGTCTCCTGTGTTGTTGTAACAGCAACGGTACCAAGTACAGAAGGTTTTATGAATGAACCGCCAAACGCAGTTAAAACAAGGAAAACCATTAATAACCAGTATTGATCGAAACCCGAATAAACTCCGCTGAACATACTCATTCCAACCGAACCGATTAAAAAGTAACCTAAGGCAAGAATTGAAAAGGCAACATTAAATGCGCGTCTGAATCCCCATTTATCGGCAAGTGTTCCGCCGAGAATTGGGAGAAGGTAAATTAATCCGCCGAAAACACCGGATAATTGTCCGGCTTGTGCCTCGGAAAATCCGAGATCATTACGCATGTAAATCATAAAAACAATTTGCTGACCGTAATAGGCAAGCCGTTCGAATAATTCCATAACATTCGCAACCCAGAATGTTGGATGGAAACCGGCTTTCAGTTTTTGGATTTGCTCAGAAAGGTTCACAGTATCTCCACTATTTTGTGAATCATTGAAAAAGTCGGCAAAATATAATACCTATCATTAACAAATGGAAATAGTTTTATTGAATGATGAATAAATATTTAACGTAAGAATGTTACCATTCTGTTTAAATTCAATTATTAGGTTGGCTCCATTATAATAATTAATTTTGCACAACTAATTATTGTATCTAAGGAGATAAATATGAAAGTTCCTTTGCTCGATTTGAAAGGGCAATATCAAACGATTAAAAAAGAAGTTGATGAGGCGGTTCAAAAGGTAATCGATTCTCAATATTTTATTATGGGTCCCGATGTTGCAAAACTTGAAGAAGAAATTTGCAATTACCTTAATTGTCAATTTGCAGTTGGTGTTTCATCCGGTACTGATGCTCTTTTACTCGCTTTAATGGCTCTGGATATTGAACCGGGTGATGAAGTTATTGTTCCTACATACTCATTCTTTGCAACTGCCGGTGTTGTTGCACGCTTAAATGCTAAACCGGTTTTTGTTGATATCGATCCGGTTTCATTTAACATCGATACAACTCAGATAGAAAAGAAAATTACATCCAAAACTAAAGCAATTATTCCTGTTCATCTTTATGGACAGAGTGCTGATATGTCGCCTATTATGCAGATTGCAAGAAAGTATAGTCTCTTTGTAATTGAAGATGCTGCTCAGGCAATTGGAACACAGTATAAGGATGGAAGGTTCGTTGGTACTATCGGCGATATCGGATGTTTTTCATTTTTCCCAAGCAAAAATTTAGGCGGTTTTGGTGATGGCGGGATTGTAACGACTAATAATCCAAATTTAGCACATAAGATGAAAATAATGCGTGTCCATGGAATGGAACCGAAATATTATCATAAAGTAATTGGCGGAAATTTTAGATTGGATTCTATTCAAGCTGCAGTGCTAAGAGTTAAGCTGCCGCATCTTGATAAATGGTCCGATAAACGCCGAAAGAATTCCGCTCTCTATACAAAATATTTAATGGAAGCCGGTTTAGCTAATGAAGAGGGTAGAACAATATTTGATGATAACAATAAGGTATTATTACCCAAAGCATTATATAAACCAAATGAAGAACAGATTAAGAATGGTCTTTTGAAAAATTATCATATCTATAATCAGTTTGTAATTCGTGTTGATAAACGCGATGAGTTATTAGAATATCTGAAGAAGAAGGATATTGGCTGCGAGGTTTATTATCCTGTTCCATTCCACCGTCAGGAATGTTTCGCATATCTTGATTGCAAGGATGTTGATTATCCTCATTCAAATTTTGCTGCTAAACACAGTATTGCATTGCCTATTTATCCTGAACTTACGGATGAGCAGATAAAATATGTGGTTGATACTATTGCAAAGTTTATGAAGTAATAGGAATTGAAAAATAAAAATATTCCGACCCAGGTTTTTCTGAGTCGGATTTTTTTTTATCTGATTTTTCGCAATGCCCGTGGTTTGGATAATATTTCTGAAATAAGAAAGAGTTCTCTTACAGTTCTTGGTTCTCTAAGCTTCTGCTTGATTTCAATAGTTTTCTTAAATATTTCTTTTTTATTTTTTTGTACAATTGGATCTGAAATTTTAACTTTTCTCTTAGCTGTTTCTAAAGTAGCAATCTTGTCATAGTTAACATCCGGTACTTCTTTTTCAATGCTTCTATATTCATAATTCTGTCTTTGTTCAACTTTCTTCTGAAAATCTTTTTCAGGATCCCATGAAGAATATTCCAGGTTATCAGCTTGATTAGTAGTAGAGTATCCGGTATTCTCCTCAGGTTTAGGAATTTTAAAACCGAACAACTCTTCAAGAATATCCTGCGAAGATTGCTGAGAGGGTGCACGTCTGGTTGTAGTTCTCCGTTGCTGTGGAACAGGTCGTTTATATTGCTGCTGATTTTTTTTCTGTTGAGTTTTCTTCTTACCGAATATGGAACCAAGAATACTGTAGATAACAAAAAAGAAAACGATTATTTCAATTATATTATCCATCAATTATGTTCTTTATCTTTTTTCTCTTCAGGTTTTGCTATTGTATTTCTCATGTCAGTATCTGCTTGAATATTTCGTAAGTTATAATAATCCATCACACCTAAATTGCCTTCTCTAAAGGCTTCAGCAATTGCTTTCGGAATTTCGGCTTCTGCTTCAACAACTTTAGCTCTCATCTTTGCAACTTCGGCAATCATTTCCTGTTCGGATGCAACTGCAGATGCTCTTCTTTCCTCTGCTTTAGCACGTGCAACTTTCAAATCTGCTTCTGCCTGATCGGTTTGTAGAATAGCACCAATATTAGTTCCTACATCAACATCTGCAATATCAATCGATAAAATTTCAAATGCGGTTCCGGCATCCAATCCTTTAGACAATACTACTTTAGAAATACTGTCAGGATTTTCGAGAACTTCTTTATGTGTAATACTGGAACCGATTGTAGAAACAATACCTTCTCCAACACGTGCAAGAATTGTTGCCTCTCCAGCGCCTCCAACTAATCTTTCTAAATTGGTTCTTACGGTAATTCTTGCCATAGCTTTAAGCTGGATACCGTCTTTTGCAACTGCCGATACTAAAGGAGTCTCAATTACTTTTGGATTAACAGACATTTTAACAGCTTCGAGTACATCTCTACCGGCAAGATCAATTGCAGCCGCTTTCTCAAATTCTAAATCTAGATTTGCTTTGTTTGCAGAGATTAATGCATTTACAACATTAGTAACATTACCTCCGGCTAAGTAATGGGCTTCCAGAAGTGATATGTTAAGAACTAAACCGGCCTTTGTTGCCGCAATTAAATTTCTAACTATTACTTGCGGCGATACTTTACGAAGTCTCATTCCGATTAAATCACGGAATATTTTTACTTTTACACCAGAAAAGTATGCGGTTATAAATAATCCAAGCGGTACATAGTAGAGAAGTATTATTAAAAAGAAAACCGCAACTACAATTATTAATAAGGAAATTCCTGTCAATGCT
>JAGVBL010000074.1 GCA_020059785.1 Ignavibacteriales bacterium
CCCGAGAATGAGAGCAATGAACTTCTACTTGTTTTGGCTATTATCTGGCTTTATTGTGACGAGAAAAAATCTTTAGAATATTTTAACAAACTTCATGAAATCGATCCTGAGAATAAAGTTGTTTCCTCAACAATCCAAATAATAAGTAGTTACATCAGCGAACACTCTTCGCATTAACCTTACTTTAGGCAAAATTTGCCGCCAATCGTTTTTTGGATTATAAATTATTAATTTTGCACTCGCTATTTATTAACAGACAATATTTCAATTATTTTATAAAAAAAGATGACCCAAGCTCTCTATGTAATAAATCTGCTGCTCCCCTTCGCATATTTGTTAACGTTTTTATTTTATGCGCTGGATTTTTTTAATGAGAAGAATTTATTCACAAACTCAAAGAGAATTTTTCTTTTTATAACACTATTAATACATATTAGCTACTTATTACTAAGAACAATTGAATTTGATCATCCACCCATAACAAATAAGTTCGAGATATTTTCTATTCTTGCATTTGCGGTAAGCTTTTCATATTTCATACTCGAATTACTGACAGATGTGAGAGGAACCGGAGCATTTATAATTCTATTTGCTCTTATTTTTCAAGTTGTATCTTCCTTGTTTATTGAAAATAATTACATCGTACCCGACGTATTACGAAACCGTCTGCTAGGACTTCATGTTATAAGCGCATTACTTGGCTATTCAGGTATTACAATTTCGGCTGTATACGGACTTTTATTTCTTGTACTTTATAAGAACTTAAAATCGAGCAGGTTCGGATTAATATTCAACCGTTTGCCAAGTCTGGAAATACTGGAAAAATTAAGTTTCAATTCGCTGCTTATTGGTTTTGTACTTTTTACAATTGCAATTATAATAGGAATAACTTGGCTTCCTACTGCATTTCCAAATTTCAGCTATTCCGATCCCAAATTAATAGGCACTGCGCTTGTCTGGATTATTTATGGAGCCGGAATTCTTAGTAAATTCCTGGCTAACTGGTATGGTAAAAAAGTAATTCTCTTTTCTCTAACAGGATTTATATTGGCAGTACTTTCATTAATTCTTACCACTACTCTGGCAACAACTTTTCATTCGTTTTATTGAAAGTAGTTTAAAGATGAATTTAATCGGCATTACAATCAATCATAATAATTCTCCAATCGAAATACGTGAATCGCTTCACCTTTCACGTAATGAAATAGTAGAATTTATTCCTCTTCTTAAGCAAGTCTTATCAGAAGGTGTTGTAATATCAACTTGCAACCGGACGGAAATATTCGGACTACCGATTACTTATTCTTTAAATACAAGTTCAATTGTTGAAACCCTCTTAAGATATAAACCTGTTAAAGAAACTAAACCGGAATTTTTCCATAAGTACTTTTCATGTGGCGCAGTAAAACATCTATTTAAAGTTGCATCGGGAATTGACTCCCTGGTTATTGGCGATAGCCAGATTCTTGGTCAGGTTAAAGATGCATTTGAAATTTCGGAGGATATGGGTTTTACGGGACCTGTTTTTCACCGCTTGTTCGGAACCGCTATAAAAGTTGGTAAACGAGCAATAAAAGAAACCGCTATTGGAGAAGGAGCAGTAACAGTAAGTTATGCAGCTGTTCAGGTTGTTGAAAAGATTTTTTCCGGATTAGATAAAAAATCGGCTCTCGTAATCGGTGCCGGCGAAACCGGTGAATTAGCTGCGATTAACCTTAAGGATAAAGGAATAAGCAAATTAACTATTTCGAACCGTTCAATAGAACGTGCAGAAAACCTTGCAGAAAAAATTCATGGTGAAATAATTCCATTTCAATTTCTAAACGAACATTTACACAACTTCGATATTATAATAAGCGCAACGAGTTCTGAAAATTTTATTATTAATTATGCAGATGTCGCTTCGGCAGTAAAAAAAAGAAGAGGTGCTCCAATAGTGCTAATGGATATTGCCGTCCCAAGAGATATTGACCCGGATGTTCGTAAGATCGATAATGTGTTCTATAATGATATGGATTCACTTAAAATAATTGTTGACCAGAATCTTCAGAAAAGAAGGAATGAAATACCGGTAGTTGAAAAAATTATAATGGAAGAAATGGTAGGATTCTTCAGCTGGTATAATACTCTCGAGGTTGTTCCAACAATAAAATCCTTGCGAAACTTTTTTGATGAAATACGGAACGATGAACTTGATAAAATAAAAAACAAAATAAGCGAGGATGATTTTTCAAAAATTGAAGATATGACACGCAGATTAATAGGTAGAATTCTACATAACCCGACTGTAAAATTAAGAGAGCTTGCTGAAAATGGTAATGATATCCAACAGGTAACAACTAAATCGATCATACTAAAAGAATTATTTAACTTAAATTCAACCAATGATAATGGGAAAAATATTGAAGAAAAATAAATTAATAATTGGATCACGCGGAAGCGAACTTGCACTCTGGCAAGCCAACTTTGTAAAAAAATTATTAGAGAAGAGAATTAATGATCTATCTGTCGAAATAAAAATTATAAATACAAAAGGGGATAAAATCTTAGATGTTGCTTTATCTAAGATCGGAGACAAAGGACTCTTTACCAAAGAACTTGAAAACGAATTGTTGAAGGGCTCAATAGACCTTGCAGTGCATAGTCTAAAAGACTTACAAACAGAATTACCACAAGGACTTACTCTTACAGCTGTAACAAAGCGTCATCCGGTTCAGGATGTTATAATTGCAAGAAAAAAGGAATTACCATCAACAATTTACCTCAAGGTGCAATTGTTGCTACAGGATCTCTCAGAAGACGATCACAGCTTTTACATTTACGACCCGATGTTAAAATAGAAGAACTACGCGGTAATGTTCCGACAAGAATTAAGAAATTACTGGAGTCCGACTGGGATGCAATAATTTTGGCCAGAGCCGGAGTGGAAAGACTAAAGCTTAACAAGTATATCTCTTCTGTAATAAGTGTAAAACAGATTTTACCTGCTGTTGGACAGGGTGCATTAGGAATTGAAATCCGTGATGATAATTTATTTGCTCAAAAAGTTTTAAGAAAGATTCATCACGAAAGGACATCTATAGCAATTCGTGCAGAACGTGCGTTGCTAAAATCTCTCGAAGGTGGTTGCCAGGTTCCTATTGGAGCTTATGGGTCTGTTAAGGCCAACGTCCTCTCTCTTGAAGCAATTGTCGGTTCTATTGATGGTTCTATTACTTTCAGGAAAAATATTACAGGAAGCCTAAAAAATCCCGAGAAGTTAGGAGAAAAACTCGCTGCACAATTATTGAAAGCCGGCGCATCGGAAATTCTTGATGATATTTATAAAAAGAGTAGAAATAAGTGAACCATCTTAAAAATAAAAAAATATTGATTACCAAATCAGCAGAAGATTGCGGAGCCGTGTTTAATACTCTTATCTCTATGGGTGCTGAATTTATCTATTTCCCTACTATTAAAATTTTACCAACCTATAACTCGCTGGATTTGTCAGGATTGGTTTCAAACTCGGATCACT
Organism: Ignavibacteriales bacterium; assembly: GCA_020059785.1. Taxonomy (GTDB): domain Bacteria; phylum Bacteroidota; class Ignavibacteria; order Ignavibacteriales; family Melioribacteraceae; genus DSXH01. Next base: position 3,518 of record JAGVBL010000074.1, read on the forward strand.
TTGATTACATAGTTTTTGCTTCCTCTAATTCCGTTGAGGTTTTCTCAAGATTAGTTAATGAGTATAAACCCGACTTAACCAGAACAAAAGTTGCTGCAGTAGGCGGTACTACGGCAGAAGCTTGCAGATCATATGGAATCTACATTCACATTATTCCTGAGGAGTTTAGTGCACGGGGATTATTAAAAAGGTTTTCGGAAATTGATATAACAGACAAGAAAATTTTAATCCCCGGTTCGTCCATTTCTAACGATGAACTAAAAAACGGTTTATCTGCTCTTGGAGCATCAGTCGTTAAATTGAATATTTACGATACAGTAATTAATGATCCGGAAAAATTAAAAAATGAGATTGATACATTAAACAGAATTAAACCCGATCTGTTTGTATTTACCAGTCCATCTTCCTTTAATGGATTTATTAAGATTCTTAATCTGGATGATTATAAAAATTATTTCCAAGACAGAATTATCTGTGCGATAGGTACAACTACCGAGGAAGCAATAAGAAATTATGGAATTACAGTTAACATTGTGCCCGGCAGTTTTTCTTTGAGAGGGATTGCAGAATCTATTGCAACCTTCTACTCTAAAACTTTTAATGTTGTCTAACAGGAGGATAATTGACACAAATAAAAAATAATCTGTTTATTAAAGCATGTAAGAAAGAGCCTGTTGAAAGAACTCCAATATGGGTAATGAGACAAGCCGGAAGATATCTACCGGAATATCGCGCTATTCGTGATAAATATGATTTTATAACAATGTGTAAAACACCAGAGCTTGCTGCTGAAGTTACAATTCAACCGGTTGATCTTATAGGTGTTGATGCCGCTATCATTTTTTCTGACATTCTGGTAATTCCCGAAGCAATGGGTATGAAGCTCGAAATGATTGAAAGCAAAGGTCCAAAACTTTATAACCCGATACGAAGTGTTGATCATGTAAATGAATTAAAAACGATAGATCCTTACAAGGAATTAAAGTATGTTCTTGATGCTGTATCGCTGACCAAAAGACAACTTAATGGAAGAGTGCCTTTAATCGGTTTTGCCGGCTCACCATGGACGTTAATGACGTATATGGTAGAAGGAGGTGGATCAAAAAATTTTTCTGAAATTAAAAAGTTTATTTACAATCAGCCGGATGCAGCCCATAAGTTACTTGATCTCCTCGCCGATATTGTTGCAAGTTATCTCTCTGCAAAAATTGAGTCGGGTGCAAATGCAGTTCAGATTTTTGATACCTGGGGCGGAATTTTATCTCCAGATGATTTTGCTCAATTCTCCCTTCAATATATCACAAAAGTTATTTCTAAGATTAAACGAAGCGGCGAGCCGGTAATTATATTTGCTAAAGGTGTTCATTATAAACTCGATCAATTAGCTTCTTGCGGTGCAGACGTTATAGGTCTCGATTGGACAATGAATTTGAATAGCGTTCGCAATATGATCGGTAATAAAGTTGCATTGCAAGGTAATTTAGATCCAACTATTCTTTATTCACCAAAAGAAAAAATTTTGAAAGAAGCTATGAATGTTTTAGAATCATTTGGTAAAGGAAGCGGACATATTTTTAATCTTGGTCATGGCATTTTACCAGATGTAAATCCCGAAAACCTGAAATACCTTGTTGATGTTGTAAAGAAAGAAAGTGTCCGGTTTCATTGAGTGTTGAGTAAAAAAGGAAAGAAGAAAAGAATCGTCACTAAAGTGACTCAAAAAAGGAAAGATTGGTTTGAAAACCTTTGAAGACTTGCCTGTTTATAAAAAGGCAAAAGAATTATCCGTTCGTATTTATAGGATTGATAATTCGAAGTATCTTAAAGACTATGGATTCAAAGATCAAATCCAAAGAGCAGCTGTTTCAGTTATGAATAATATTGCGGAAGGATTTGAAAGAGGTAGTGACAGAGATTTCATAAAATTTTTATATTACTCAAAAGGTTCGGTTGGTGAGATAAGGAGTTTGTTAAATCTTGCTTTTGAATTGAATTACATCGAAAATGATTTTTATGAAATTATGAAAAATGATTGTATTGAAATATCACAGCAGCTATCGAATTTTATAAAATATTTATCAAATAAATTAGAAAAATAATTTTTGAGCGAAGCGATTCATTTCTTCTTTGAACAAAGTGATTCTTTTCTTTAAAAGGTGAATTATGTTAAACATTGATATAGAATTAATAAAAAA
>JAGVBL010000140.1 GCA_020059785.1 Ignavibacteriales bacterium
ACCTGATAGCTCTAACACTGCTGCAATCGGTTATCAATCTCAATTGAGTAAACAAGGTGTTCCATCCAGATTGGATATTGGGCTGATTAGAAGTCACTACATTGGTAGAACATTTATCTTGCCGGGACAAAAAGAGAGAGAAACTGGTGTTAGAATCAAATTCAACACTGTAAAAGGTGTTTTAGAAAATAAAACTCTTGTTCTAATAGATGATTCTATTGTCAGAGGAACTACTTCTAAACAATTAGTTAAACTTTTACAGGAGGCAAACCCTAAAGAAATTCATTTGAGAATCTCTTCACCACCTATTAAATATCCTTGTTTTTATGGTATGGATTTCCCAAGTAGGGGAGAATTAATTGCTAACAGATTCAATACTGAAATTGATAAGATAAGAGAATTTCTTGAGGTAGATAGCTTGGAATATTTAACAATTGACGAAATGTTAGAAGCTATGGTAGATCATGAAAAAGAAAACTTCTGCACTGCATGTTTCTCTGGAGATTATCCAATTAAAGTAGATAATAATATTACTAAAGAAATTTATGATAATTAAAAGATAATTTATGAATTCACTAAAAAAATTCTTTGAAGATTTTCAAACCATTCCAAATTATATAAGTATTTTTAGATTGTTATTAGCAATTCCTTTTTATTTTCTATTAGATCCAATACCAAACGATTATAGATTTAGATATTATGTGCTTGCCTTGATATTTATTGCTTCTCTTAGTGATATCTTAGATGGATTAATAGCTAGAAAGTTGAATAAAATTTCTGAGTTCGGGAAAATTATTGACCCGCTAGCAGATAAGGTATTAATTATATTAATTGTTACAAAACTTTATTTGATGGATGAAATAATTTCTTTATACTTTTTTATAATCGTTGGAAGAGATATTCTTATTTTCTTTAGTGGTATCTGGATCTCAAAAAAAATTGGCCGTGTACTGCCTTCTAATTTAATTGGTAAATTGACAGTAATTTCTATCGGTATTTTTCTAATAATAACTATATCAGGCACATCAAAATTTAGTTTTCTCTACAATTCTTTTTTTTACCTGAGTATTATTCTAAGTTTTATTTCTGTTATTGCGTACGGATTGCGTGCGTATGAAGCATTGAAGTGGAAGAAAAATGAAATTTCTTAAAAATTTTAGTTTTGAAAAAATTAAAAATGGTCTCGAAAAAACCCGAGCAAATCTAATTAACAAACTATCTGAGACCTTATCTGGAAAGACAATTATTGATGAACAAACACTCAGCCAGATAGAAGAAATATTAATTTCAGCTGACATCGGGAGCATGATTTCCGAAAAATTAGTTGATAATGTAAGAAAAGACCTTTCAAATTATCCCGATAAATCTTTTGACAGCATCAAGAATTCATTAAAGAAATCTCTAAAATCAATACTGCAGAATTCTATTGTTCCGAGTGATACTGAACAACTTATACATGAAAAGCCAGTTGTGATCCTAATCGTTGGTGTAAATGGGACAGGCAAAACTACCTCTATCGCGAAATTAGCTAAATTATATAAGTCATTGAATAATAATATTTTAATAGCTTCTGCAGACAAGTTTCGTGCTGCTGCAAATGAACAATTGGAAAACTGGGCTAAAAGGGTAGAGGTTCCAGTATACAATTCTACTTCAAATGATCCTTCTGCTGTTGTTTATGATTCACTTAATTATGCTAAAAATTCGAACACTGATATTGTAATTATTGATACTGCCGGTAGATTACACAATCAAAAAAATTTAATGGATGAATTATTAAAAATAAAACGTGTTGTTACTAACTTTAATAAAATGGGGCCGAATGAAGTCTTCCTTGTAATTGATGGTAGTACAGGGCAAAATGGCTTGCTCCAGGCAAAAGAATTTTCGAAATATGTTAAGTTGACTGGTTTTATTATTACAAAATTGGATGGAACCGCCAAAGGTGGTATTATTTTTCAATTAGTAAATGAACTTAAGATACCAGTTAGATTTATTGGAATTGGTGAAAATATTGATGATTTACTGGAATTTGATTCGGATTCCTTTGTTGAAGCTCTATTAAATTAATCAGAGGAAATAATGTTTTTCAAAAAAATTAAACCACGAAGCTTTGATTATAAACCGAGATTTTATAAACCTGAACAGGACGAGGATGAAAAGCGTAAGCGACAACTCGGTTTTAGAAGTATTAAGAAACGTTCTAAGAAGAAGGGAAGCTTAATTTACTTAGCAATAATATTTATAATAGTACTTTATTTATTTCTTAGATTTGGTGGAGTTAAATAAAAAATAATTAGTTTACATAATATACATTATGTGCTCATCTTGAGTATTCAAAGAATCCAGAGCCTTTTTTTCTTCCTAATTTTCCAGCCGCAACCATCTTCTTTAATAATGGGCACGGTCTATATTTTGTATCATTAAACCCTGTATAAAGAACTTCCATAATATTTAAGCAAACATCCAAACCAATAAAATCTGCCAAAGTTAATGGTCCCATTGGATGATTCATTCCCAATTTCATTATAGTATCGATCTCTTCAGCTTTAGCAACACCCTCATAAAGAGCGAAAATAGCTTCATTAATCATTGGCATAAGAATTCTATTCGATATAAATCCCGGGTAATCATTTACTTCAACGGGAACCTTCTCTATTGTGGTCGTAAGATTTTTAATGTCCTGAACGGTTTGATCAGATGTTAAGTGACCTCTGATAATTTCTACTAGTTTCATTATTGGTACCGGGTTCATAAAATGCATACCAATAAATTTTTCAGGTACAGAATTACTTGCTAATTCCGTTATAGAAATTGAGGATGTATTAGAAGCAAATATACAATCAGGTTGAATTAGAGATTTTAACTCTTTGAAAAGAGACAACTTAGCATCTTTATTTTCATATATAGCTTCTATAACTAAATCTACATCTTCAGGGATCTTATTATGGTTAACTATTTTCGTAATATTATCTAATGTGCTGTTCTTCTTAGATAAATCAATAGTTTCTTTTTTTATCATTCTGTCTAAGTTGTTAGAAATAGTTAAAATAGCTTTATCCAGTAACTCGCTATTTATATCGATTAGATTTACCTGAAAATTATACATAGCAAAAACCTGGGCAATTCCATTCCCCATTGTTCCGCTTCCTATCACAGCAATTTTCTTAATTTCCATAATTTCTCCTCTTTAATAAAGACATGAGAGATTAATAAACGGGAGCACAAAAAATTTAAAATAACTTTTTATAATTCACCTTCAAAAGAGAGGCAACATTTAAGCTTATTACATG
>JAGVBL010000335.1 GCA_020059785.1 Ignavibacteriales bacterium
CATCTTTGCAAAAGTATTACCCGGTTCAGAGAATACACCGACCAGCTTATCGGTATGACTTAGTTCTAGTTCTTCTTCTTCTGCCTGGGACATTTTTGGAGCTTCCTGGTTGGTTGTTTCTTCCATATCTACCCCTCTGTTAGGTTTGTAAATATTTAGTGGATTGATTGTGTGCCAATTTACAAAAAAAAAGCAACCAATTTCTTCATTTGTTTAGATTTACTTTGGTTATACTAAAATGTTCATTTCTATTATTTCATAAAGCAGTCATTAATTTGTAATTTTACCGAAAATAAACTTCTATTTATAATGAGGAATTAATGAAAACCATAATCGAACCATTCAAAATTAAATCCGTTGAACAGATCAGATTTACTACAGAAGAGGAAAGAAAGAAAATTATTGAAGATGCGGGGTTTAATCCTTTTTTAATTCACGCAGAAGATGTTTTAATTGACTTATTAACAGACAGTGGAACCTCTGCAATGAGTTCTGACCAATGGGCGGGTATTATGCGGGGGGACGAATCCTATGCCGGTGCAAAAAGTTTTTATACATTCGAAAACGCTGTAAGAAAAATTACCGGCGATAAATTTATAATTCCTACTCATCAAGGAAGGGCAGCAGAGAAAATAATATTCTCCATTCTGGGCGGTCCCGGCAAACATTTTGCGAGCAATACTTTTTTTGATACTACCCGGGCTAATGTTGAATTCAGCGGCTCTGAAGCACACGATTTTTTATGTGAAATCGGTAAACATCCCGAGCAGCGTGCACCGTTCAAAGGTGATATGGACATTGAAGCACTCGATGCGTTTATTAAAAAGTACGGTAAAGAGAATATTCCGCTTGTTGTATTAACAGTTACAAACAATTCCGGCGGCGGTCAGCCGGTTTCTATGAAAAATATACGTGAGGTTAAAGAAGTTTGTAAAAAGTATGGAATTCCTCTCTTCCTGGATGCATGCCGGTTTGCAGAAAATGCTTACTTTATTAAATTGCGCGAAGAAGGGTATTCAAAAAAATCTGTTTTAGAAATTGTTCAGGAAATGTTTTCTTACGCAGACGGCTCTACAATGAGCGCAAAGAAAGACGCACTCGTTAATATCGGCGGATGGCTTTCTTTAAATGACGATGAGCTTGCCATGAAATGCCGTAATCTTCTAATTGTAACTGAGGGTTTTACTACATACGGCGGACTTGCCGGACGCGACCTCGAAGCAATTGCTCAAGGGCTTGAAGAAGTGGTTGACGAACATTATCTGCAATATAGAATCAGGAGCACCGAATACCTTGGTGAAAAATTAATTAACGCCGGCGTGCCTATTATTGAACCACCCGGTGGTCATGCTATATACATCGATGCAAAAAGATTTCTTCCGCACATTAAACCCGAAGAGTATCCCGGGCAATCGATAGTATGCGAGTTATATGTTGAAGGCGGAATTCGTGCCGTTGAAATTGGTTCTGTAATGTTCGGCAAATATGATAACAATGGAAAACTTATTCCATCTATAATGGAGCTTGTTCGTCTTGCAATTCCGCGCCGCGTTTATACACAGAGCCATGTTGATTATGTTGCCGAAGTTGTGATAGAAGTATTTAAGAACCGCGATAAACTGAAAGGTTATAAAATTATTTATGAAGCTCCGATGCTCAGACACTTTACGGCTAAGTTTAAGCCGGTTTAATTCTGTTACACAGTATCCACGGAGAAGGCACAGAGAAACACTGAGTAAAAATGAAGATTAAAAAACATTTTACATATAAATCGAAGTATCAGGTCTGGCGGTTGTTAATTTCAGACACGGACAAACTGGTAATAGAGTTACGCGACGTTAACAAGAAAGAGGTTTTTTTCGGTTGTTATAATCTTGATAAAGGGAAGATAATATTCGAATCGTTACAGCTGGAAGAAAAATACTGGATCGGTATCGAAACCTTGTATAAGGACATGATAATATTTCATAAGTATAATAAACCCGACATGCCCGGTCATAAACAGATTATCGGTTTTGATATTACAACTCAAACTGTAAAGTGGGCGGATTCCGATCACTCATTTTTATTTGTTAAAAATGACAGGATTTACTGCTATAAACAAAATTTTGAAAGCAGAAATTTTTATGCACTGAATTATCTATCCGGGCTGCTGGAAGAAGATCTGGGAGAGGATTTTGAAAAGATAAATTATTTGCGATCAGAAATTGATTCTTCAACCGGCAGCAAATTTCTTTTTACTGAAAAATGGGAATCGGGAAAATCCGATCCGGCAATTAGCAATATCATTTCCGAAGCTGTTAATAATCTTGAAATTGTCGGAGATGTTGAATATACTTCTTCAAACAATCTGCTGCTCTTCAGTTTTCATTCAAAAATATTCTCTGGAAGCCTTATAAATAAATTTGTTGCTTACGACTTATCCAGACAAAAAGTTGTTCTTAATAAAATATTAAATGCAAGCACTAATGCTTTTATTCCCGATTCCTTTTTTCTGTATAAAAATTATTTACTGCTACTAAAAGAAAAGAACGGAGTGATTGTTTATAAACTGGAATAGATATGGAATTAACAATAGAAGAAAAAAAAATTCTTCTGGAAGCAGCCAGAAATTCCATTACTTCAATCTTTACGGGTAAAGAAGTGCCGGAGCCCGATTATAAGAAACACCCGGTATTTAATTCACATGCCGGTGCATTTGTAACATTAACCGAACATGGCGGACTAAGGGGCTGTATCGGTTTTATAATATCCAGCCAGCCGTTATTTAAAACCGTTTGCGAAGCTGCAGTTAATGCTGCGCAGAATGACCCCAGATTTTATCCGCTTAGCGCCGATGAACTTTCCAAAATTTCAATTGAAATATCTATTCTATCCGAACCGTTTCCATTAAATAATTATGATGAAATTGAAATCGGCAAACACAGTTTAATACTTGAAGAAAAAGGAAAGCGCGGATTACTTTTACCACAGGTTCCCGTTGAACATAATATGAATAAAGAACAGTACCTCGATGCTATTTGTCAGAAGTCTGGATTTCACTCAAGTTACTGGAGGGAGAAGCCGTTGAGGCTGAGCGGTTTTACTGCAAATGTATTTAGTGAAAAATCTTTAACCAATAGTTGAGTAAAAAATGAAAGGGATACGAGAACCCGCTGTTGCCGGAATGTTTTATCCGGCCTCTCAAATTAAATTGAGCGAACAGGTTAATCAATTGTTAAGCGAGGCAATTCCCGGTAAAAAGTATTCTAATGTAGCGGGAATTGTTTCTCCTCATGCGGGTTATATTTATTCCGGAAAAACAGCTGCATTCGGTTTTAATTCACCAATCAATAAAGACTACGAAACTGTGATTATTATTTCTCCAAGTCATCGCGAATATTTCAGGGGTATTTCAATTTATGATGGCGATGCTTATAGAACTCCTTTGGGCGATGTGCCGCTTAATAATGAAATTATAGAAAAATTAATCTCGGATAGTAAAATTATTTTTAAGGGGATTCAGGGTCATCGTGCAGAACATGCTGTTGAAGTACAAATACCGTTTCTCCAGGTTCTGCTTAAAGATTTTTCAATTGTTCCTATTGTGCTTGGGGATCAGAACAGAAATTTTGTTTATGAATTAGCAGATAGAATTGCCCCTTTGATTGGTGACAGGACATTAATTGTTGCAAGCTCCGATCTTTCGCACTTCTACTCAAGAACCAATGCAGATAGAATGGATTCGGTAGTAGAACGGAATATTGAAAATAATGATTACGAAAAACTTCAGAGTGATCTGGAAACCGGAAGATGCGAAGCGTGCGGCGGAGGCGCTATAGTTGCAATGATGCGTGCTGCAAATTTAGCCGGCAGAAAAAAATCCAGTGTTGTTGCCCGGTCCGATTCCGGCGATGTTACGGGAGATTTTTCTGAAGTTGTAGGTTACCTCAGCTCGGTAATGTATTTATAGCTGGCTCGGCTGCAAAGGAAACTCTATTCGTCAACGGATACTCAAATCATTTTATTCAAAATAATTTTTTATTGAGTATTGCCTTATATTAAGTTTTGTTATAGCTTGTAATCCCAATTAGACCTCTCCAAAATTTTCAACCAATAAAAGGGAAAAAATGACTGATTATAAATTCAGTGCGAACTTACTGAACGTAAGAATGTCTCCAATCGTAAGTATTAGCGAGGAAGTCCGTAAACTTGCCCCGGATTTTAAAACTAAAACCGGAAAGGAATTTGTCTTATTTCAACGTGGCGAAATTGATTTTCCTACTCCACAATACATTGTTGAAGCAGCAAAAAAAGCTCTTGATAACGGTTTAACAAAATATCCGAAATCCGGCGGAGAAGATATTTTCAAAGAAGCAATAATTGCCAAGCTGCAATATTTTAATAACGCAAACGGATTTGATAATGATAACATTGTTTGCACTTATGGCGGACAGGAATCTTTAGAACTCTCTTTCAAACTGTTCGAAGGTAAAAAAGGAGTTGGGTTTGCACCTTGCTGGAGCTGTGTATTGGAGAATTTTGTTCCTTATTGCGGAACAGATTTTCATCAAGTACCACTTGGTGAAGATTTCAGCATCGATTTTGATCGACTCGATAAAGCTCTTGAAGGCGCATCATTTTTCTACCTTAATACTCCCCAAAATCCAACGGGTAAACTCTTTACAAAAGAGGAAGTAACCGCAATTGTTGAACTATGTGCAAAACATGGTGCGTTTTTAATTTCTGATGAAGCTTACGAAGCCGTTGTATTCGACGGCGAAAAACATTTCAGTCCAACATCATTAGAATATGAAAACATAATCAGTACATTCACATTATCAAAAACATTTTCAATGACCGGCTGGCGCCTCGGATATCTTGTAACACGCAACAAGCAGATTCCAAAACTTCTTAAACTCGGCAATTATACACAGACCGCTGGTGTAACTACATTCCTTCAGTATGCAGCAGCAGAAGC
>JAGVBL010000240.1 GCA_020059785.1 Ignavibacteriales bacterium
AAACATCGCCGCAAATTTTGCATTCAAAGTTGCAGAACCCGGCGATATTATCCAACCGGGGCTGAAGCATTCCCAGAAACCCGTATTCTAAAAATGACGGCTGTAAAACCTGCGTGGGGCATGCACTTACACATAAATGGCACGCAGTACATTTGCTGTTAAATCTATCTATTGATAATGAGCCCGGAGGTGATATCGCATGCTCTCTAAATACAGGTACTGTACTTTCTTTCTTTGCAACAATCTTCTTTTTAACCTGTCCTAATACCGTTGAGAGCGTGGAAAGATATAGACCGGTTGCTATCAAAAAATTTCTTTTGGATTCATCAACACTTTTACCCGGTTTAACCTGAAACGGGTTATTAAATTGATATTTTATTCCCTCAGTAGGACATGATTGAACGCAATTAAAACAAGCAACGCAACGGGACATATCAACGCTCATTTCATCGCTATTAATACAATTTGCTTTACAATCTTTTGCACAGACACCGCAATTAAGGCAATCATCTTTTTCTATTTTAATTCTGAAAAAAGAAAATCTGGAAATAAATCCGAGCAGTGTTCCTACCGGACATATCGTATTACAATATAACCTTCCATTGGTATAAGATAAATAAACAACCAGTCCAAGAATTAGTGTAGTAATTATAAATGGTAATGGATTGAAGGCATGTATCTCAAACGGAAATATCCAGTATAGTTTAAAAGATTCCAGAATGGAAGCTGCAACATTATTGCCAAAGATAAACACCGGTCTAAAATAATTTCCGGCAACTCTCCCGTAAATACTATATGGATCAAGCAGCGTAATTCCAAATGAACTTCCGAATAAAAATATTACGACCGGAATTGCAAAAAGGTCCATCGCAAAACTCTGTGTTCTTTCTTAAATGAAAATCTTCTTTTCCTTTTTTTCAACTTGCCTGAAATATAATTTACTACATCCTGTAAAAATCCAAGCGGACAAATTGTTGAACAATAAACTCTGCCGAAAATCAATGTGAGTAATAAAACTAAAATAAATCCAGTAGAAAGTATTGAAAAAATAATTATGGACTTGAGGAGTGATGGGACAAACTGAAAATAGATAATTTTATTTATAACCGATGAAGGAAACAGTCCGGTAAAATCAATTAAAACAAATGTGGTTGGTACGACAAAAATTATTGAGAGAACAATTCTGATTTTCCGTAGGAGAGAACTATTCATTTAGCAGCCGGCATTTACAATAGGTTGAACAATATAAATAGCATAATGAAGCATGGAGCTACAAAATTATTCTCTTAATCTGGAGTGAATTAAGATCCATTTTACCAACGCCCATTTCACTTGCATACTTTATATACGGAACTGTCTCGGGTTCGGCACCAAATAATTTTGCCGCCGCAGCATCGGCAGCAACCATATCTTTTGAAATTATTTGGGATTTCATTATTGTAACATCAGCTTTGGAAACACCCCGCGGTCCATTTTTCATCATTACATAATATGCATCAACAATGTTTAAGTCCGGCTTGCGGTCGTATGTTGCAAAATCTGCAATACATTGATGCAAATTATTTCTATGCCAGTAGCCACGGTCCCAAACAACTCCCATAAGGTTTTTCATATTAATTGTTACACGTGTAGAACTATGATTCTTAAGAATAGGCATATTTATAAAAACATCGCTGCTAAGAATTAACTCGTGCACTTTTTCTTTTGTAAGTTTTTTACCATTCTTAATTACAACCTCCTGATAATAACTTTCGCTATTACCGGGAACCATAGTACCCTTAGCATCCTTAACTGCTTTTTCAATTCCGCTGTTAGTATAACATCGCCGCCAGTCATCGCATGTATGATCGAATACATAAACTTCTTTAGCACCGGAATCGAAACAATGTTGAATAACACGCGTAACAAGCTTAGGATTTGTATTAGCACCCAATTCAGGAATAACATCCCAACCGATGTTTGGTTTGATTACAACTTTCTGATTCTTCTTTACAAAAGATTTCATTCCGCCAAATTGTTTTATTGCCTCATCGAACATGGTATCGGGTTCCCCGCCTTTTATAGCAACCAGATCATAACTTTGAGTTAAGGAACTTCTTTTTGCAAATAAATTTCCATAAATACCGGGCTGAACCAATGTTGCGCCTGTTAATAAACCGGCTGTTTTAAGAAAGTTTCTTCTCTTCATAGGAACCTGCAATTTTACATTACGATTTTTGTGTCTAAAACTTATCAATATATTATATTGCATTCAAGGAAAATAGAATTTGGGATAGGGAAATGAACACATTAACATTATCGAATGTAAATCTAAAAACCGTTTTAATCGATCTACTGGCTATTCTGTTTATTACATTTGCGCCGGCACTTTCACACATGTTTGCATTGCCCATATATATGCTTGAGCCGATGAGGATAATGCTTGTTATTTCTATAGTGCATACATCCAGAAAAAACAGTTACATAATAGCACTTTTATTACCTCTCTTTTCATTTGTAATATCAACACATCCATCAATAATTAAAACACTTTTAATTGCTTCGGAATTATTATTGAATGTA
>JAGVBL010000028.1 GCA_020059785.1 Ignavibacteriales bacterium
AAAAAGGAATGGAGCGTATTACAGAATCGGCAAATAAAACCGGACAAATAATTTCTTCGCTTGCTAACAAGACGGATCAGATTGGAGAAATAGCCCAGGTTATTGATGATATTGCAGATCAAACAAACTTGCTTGCTTTAAATGCTGCAATTGAAGCAGCGAGAGCCGGCGATCAGGGAAGAGGATTTGCAGTTGTTGCTGATGAAGTAAGAAAGTTAGCTGAAAGAACAACCAAGGCAACAAAGGAAATTGCAGAAACTATAAAAGCGATTCAGAAAGAAGCTAAAGAGGCTAATAGTTCAATGGTTGAAGCAGAGGCATCTGTTAAAACAGGTATTGAATCTACAAAAGAAGTTGAGGTTGTATTACAAGAAATCTATACCAGTATTCAAAGTGTAACCGGTAAGGTTGACCAGGTTGCCGCAGCAAGCGAAGAACAAAGTTCTGCAAGTGAACAGATAAGTAAAAACGTTGAATCGATTAATTCGGTTACCCAGGAATCTGCTTCAGGAATTCAACAAATTGCTAAAGCTGCCGAGGATCTGAACAGATTGACCAATAACCTTCAGGAATTAATCTCACAATTCAAAATTGAAGGAAGTCATAGTAATTATGCAGTTAGAAAAAATGGTAAACTTATAACTGTCTAACTAAGAATTTAGCGGGAATGGTGATAAACCATTCCCGTTTACTTGCCTGATTTTTTATAATCCACAAAAAACGCATAAAAATAAATCACTGTCTTAAATATTTACCTAAACAAAAGTCCAAACAATCCGATAATAAACCATAAAACTAAACTGCCGGAGGTAATTTTAATGAGTCTTATCTTATGGAACAACGGTTTAAGTGTAAACATCAGAAGCATCGATTCGCAGCATCAAAGATTAGTTGAAATGATTAACAAACTTCATGATGCAATGAAAAAAGGAGAATCGAATACCGCTCTTTCAGGTATCTTGAATGATATGGCTTCTTATACACTTGTCCATTTCAAAACAGAAGAAGAATTATTTGCAAAGTTTAATTATCTGCAAAAAGATAAACATATAGCTGAACATAAAGAATTTATAAAAAATGTCAGTTCATTTATAGAGGAGTTTAAGGCCGGAAGAAAAACTCTGTCGCTAGATGTAATGAATTTCTTAACACAATGGTTGTCCCAGCATATTAAAGGTGAGGACAAAGCATACTCAACATTCCTTAACAGTAAAGGTGTAGTATAATAAATAATCAACAATTAAAAATAAATATAAGGAGGGGAATCCCGATGAAAACATTTATTTCATTTGTAGTTTTTTTCTTAGTTGTAAATCTGGTTTTTGCAGAAAACAATCTTCACAATCTTAAACCGGGTGATGAAGATTATCTGGTAATTGCAGAAACGATGCCGGAACCGGCGGGAGGATTATCCGCATTGATGAAAAAAATTAACTATCCAAACATGGCAAGAAAAGCCGGAATTGAAGGTAAAGTAATTGCAATGGTATATGTTGGTGAAGGCGGAGATGTAGAAGATGTAAAAATTATAAAGGGTCTTGATGCCGGTTGTTCCGAAGAAGTTGAACGAGTTCTTCGGGATAGTAAGTTCAAACCCGGTTCCAACCAGGGAAAAGCTGTAAAAGTAAAAATGGCAATGGCTTTTCAATTCAAACTACAATAAAAGTGGAATTAACATGAAATCACTAAAAGATGTAAAATTCAAAACCAAGTTACGCGCTTCATTTTTTATACTTGGGCTAATTTGCACTTTGATTGTGGTAAATGTTCTTTACCAGATGACGGTAATAAACAAAATTAAAGATCAAATAAACTCTGAGTATATTGAACCAACTAACAAGGTAAGCGAAGTAAACCACAAGTTCGAAACTCTTAGCAACACTCTTTTAAAATTCTCCATTGAAAGTTTCCAGAGTGAGATGACAAAAAATTTAAAATTATTAGATGACAATAAAAAATCGATCAATGAAAATATCCAGGCACTAAGCGAGGAATACAAGGATACTGAAATAAGCAAGTACCTTGAGTCAATTAAAGCAAATTGGTCGGATTTTAAATCCCTGGTTATTGATGGAACAGTAAGTGCCGCCGCCACAGGAAGCTTTGAACTTGCAGCCGAAGTCGCTTCTACATTCGGTGAGGAAGTTGGAAAAAAATTAGCCAATGATTTCTCGGAAATCAACAAGTATCTTGAAAATAGAGGCAGCGACTTAAACGCTCAATTATCTAGTATAGTTGATAATTCCTTAATTGTAAGCCTAATTGGAATGATTCTTGGGTTAGTTGCATTCTTATTCTCATTCTTCAAAATAACTTCGATGTTAACAAAACCGGTGGAAGAATTCAAAAAACTTATAACCAAATTTTCTGAAGGTGATTTTGCAGATTCCGTAGTAATTGATTCGAAAGATGAATTTGGCGAACTATCGCGACTTCTCGAAAATATGAGGGAAGGTCAACAGAATAAAATTGAAGCCGCTAACGAAATTTCTAAAGGTAATCTTGATATTCAAATTAAAGTTCTATCGGATAAGGATATGCTTTCCAAGAGTTTTGAAGTTGTAATCGAAAATCTTAATAACCTCATTTTCGAAATAAAACTTATTACCGATGAAATTATTAACGGAAAGGTTTCAACACGCGGTAACCCGGATAAATTCTATGGTGCATTTAAAGAGATTGTTATCGGTGTTAATTCTTCATTAGATGCTCTATTTATGCCGATTAAAGAAGGTGTTGAAGTTCTTGAAGATATGGCAAAAGGTAATTTTACCGCACGTGTAAAAGGCGATTATAAAGGCGACCATAGATTAATTGCTGATAGCATTAATAGTCTTGGCAATTCATTAAACGATGTTCTTACAAATATCGGCGAGATGATAAATCTTACCGCATCGATAAGCGAGCAAATTTCTTCTGCAACCGAACAGATGGCAGCCGGTGCACAGGAACAAAGCGTTCAGGCAAATGAAGTTGCTATGAGTGTTGATGAAATGACTAGAACAATTCTCGATACTTCCAAGAATGCATCGAGAGCTGCAGAAGCATCAAAGAAAGCCGGAACCGTTGCACACGAAGGCGGTAATGTTGTTGAGAAAACTATTAATGGTATGAATCGTATTGCACTGTTTGTTGAAAAAGCTTCTGAAAAAATTCAGGCGCTCGGAAAGAGCAGTGAACAGATTGGTGAAATCGTTCAGGTTATTGATGATATTGCAAACCAAACTAATTTATTAGCTCTCAATGCAGCAATAGAAGCTGCACGTGCCGGTGAACAGGGAAGAGGTTTTGCTGTAGTTGCCGATGAAGTTCGCAAACTTGCCGAAAGAACTACCAAAGCAACAAAAGAAATTTCGGATATGATTAAACAGATTCAAGGTGTTACTGATAATGTTGTAGAATCTATG
>JAGVBL010000373.1 GCA_020059785.1 Ignavibacteriales bacterium
GCTGTTGTTTCTTTTATAAACGATCAAATTCTACCGCCGGTTAAATTAATCCCTAAGAGCGGTGATGTGTTAATAGTAAATTTTAATGTTGATAACAATCAGATTCTGGACTTATCATTAACAGGTCCGGCAAAGATTGTATTTAAAGGTGAAATTACAATTTAATTGAGGAGATAAATGAGTAGAGTAATTTTTTCAATTCGTTATCAGGTCTTTCCAGAGAGAAGACAAGAGTATCTTGATGTTGTTAGAGAGTTGAAGAACATTATAAAAACAGAAGGGCTTGAAAGCTATTCTGTTTTTGAACAAAAGAACAAACCTAATAACTTTGAAGAAGTTTATTTATTTAGGAATGAAGAAGCTTTTGAAAATTTTGACGATAACCAGGATGAACGTATTGATATACTTATGACAAAACTGTCTGATATGATAAAAGAACAGACTACTCAATACACAACATTACTCGAGGTTAATAACTGAAATACTATTCAGTAAATCTCGAAATATTATCCTGCCTCTATAAACTGGTGTAATATGTTTGAATTAGTTGGCGCAATACATATTCATTCGGTATTTTCTGATGGCTCCGGTGAAATTAAAGAGATTACCGGCTTTGCTAACGAAGCCGGTCTCGATTATATAATTCTTACCGATCATAATACTCTTAGAGCATTACACGAGGGTTACGAAGGATGGCACGGTAATACTCTTCTTTTAATTGGATGCGAGATTAATGACAAAGAAAATAAAAATCACCTTTTAGCTCTAGGTGTTAACGAAGCTTATTCAACCAGATTACCTGCAAAAGAATATACAAGGTTAGTTAAAGAGAGCGGGGGATTGGGTTTTATTGCTCATCCTCATGAAAAAAGAAATTCAATGTCTGAACATCCGCCTTATCCATGGATTGAATGGGATACAGAGGATTTCACCGGACTTGAAATTTGGAATCATATGTCTGAGTGGATGGAAGGATTAACCGATCAGAATAAGTATAATTATTTTATTCATCCGTTAAAATCAATTTCAATGCCCCCAAAAGAAACTTTAGATAAGTGGGATGAGCTTAACTTAATAAGAAGAGTTGTTGGAATTGGCGGAGTTGATGCGCATGCACATAAAGTAAATTTATTGGGATTCTTTGAGGTAGAAGTCTTTCCTTATAAAGTTCTTTTTAAATCTATTAGAACTCATATTCTTGTGGATAGTAAATTTACACCTTCCGATAAAAAAGAAGATGTATTAAAAGCTAAGAATGAATTATACAGTTCATTGAAGAATGGAAGATGCTTCATATCAAACTATTATCATGGCGATGCAACCGGATTTAAATTTTTTGCTGAAGATGGTCAGAAGATTTATCAAATGAGTGATCTAATTCCACTTTTAGATAAAGTTAAATTACGTGTTTCTTTGCCAAATATTAGCGGAACAATTAAACTCTTGAAAAATGGTGAGGTAATCGGAATTATTGACGGATTTGATGCCGAATTTGTGGTAAATGAAAAAGGAGCATATAGAGTTGAAGTTTTCTTGAATGAAAATGCATGGATTTTTTCGAATCATATTAGAATTGGACTATAATATTTACTAAATTTCGCCCCTAATTTTTGGAGACAATTAAAAAGAGGTAAATGTGTTAAGCAGTAAAAAAAGAATATCTAAAAAAGAAATGAAGCAAGATAAACTTGTTACTTCCTATTATAGTGCTTATAATTATTTTATGGAAAACCAGGCGAAAATATTAATTGGTTTAGCTGTGGTTGCGTTAATTGTTGTTGCTGTAATCTTAATTTCTAATAAAAAATCGAGTGATAATCTTTCTGCTGAGAATCTTTTAGCTAAAGTTATTCCTCTGTATGAATCGGGTCTTTATCAGGAAGCTATTGATGGACAACCGTCATCAAATATAACAGGTTTAAAAAACATTGTTGATGAATACGGAAGCACAGAAAGCGGTCAGACTGCTAAAATTTATCTTGCAAACTCTTATTCATTCTTAGATAAATGGGAAGAAGCTTATAAGATGTACGATAGTTACGGAGGGTCTAATCCATTTTTTGAAGCAACAGCACTTGCCGGACAAGCTTCTTATTATGAATTAAAAAATGATTACAAAAAAGCTTCTGAACTTTATAAAAAAGCTGCAAAAATTTCGAAAACAAATCCCTCCAATCCTGAATATCTCTTTAAGACTGCTCTCAATTTAATGAAGCTTGGTAAAAATGATGAAGCAAAGTCTCTTTTTAAGGAGATCAAAAACGAATACAAGTTTTCTGTTGTTGTTCAGGAAATTGATCGCTATCTTCACCAGTTAGAAGGATAGTTGTTTATCAAAATCGAATTATATTAACCAAGTATTTTATTACTTATTCTAAAAGTGATATGGGAATTGATTAAATGGCCGATACATCGGAATTAAGAAATGGTCTTATACTAAGATTCAAAGGAGAACCTTTCCTTGTTGTTGAATTTCAACATGTAAAACCGGGTAAAGGCGGGGCATTTGTTAGAACCACATTAAAAAATATGAAAACCGGAAAAGTTCTTGATAATACTTTCCGTTCCGGAGAATCGATTGAAGTTATTCAGATTGAAAGAAGAAAATATCAGTACCTGTATAAAGAAGGTGAATTTTATATTTTAATGGATAACGAAACTTTCGACCAGATAAATGTTCCTGAAGAAATTTTAGGTGATGGACAGGTATTTCTTAAAGAAGGTGATGAAATTCAAATTATCTATGATGATCAGGAAAAAATAATTTCATCAGAAATACCAATGTTTGTAAATCTGAAAGTTGTAGAAACTGAACCGGGATATAAAGGAGATACAGCAACAAATGTTCTTAAACCCGCAAAACTTGAAACCGGTGCTCAGATAAGCGTTCCTCTTTTTGTTAACGAGGGTGATTTATTAAAAGTAGATACCAGAACGGGTGTCTATGTTGAACGAGTTAAAAACTAATAGTAGAAGAGCATGGATATAAACCTACTTAAAAAGCTCATCAAAATGGTTGAGCAAAGTGAAATCGCCGAATTTGCTGTTCAGGAAGGCGACCTTAAAGTAAAAATATCAAAAAATTCCAGAGGTTCTGCTCATGTAAATCTTCCACCTTCATTTGATTATCAACAAGCTATTGTATTAGCTCAAGCCGCTCAAAAACAATCCAATGAAGTTTCTCCCCCTCCGGCAAAGGAAGTTAAATCTAATTTACATGAGATTAAGTCCCCTATTGTCGGCACATTTTATCGTGCACCTGCACCGGATGCTGATCCTTATGTTCAGGTTGGTGATATTGTTTCCATGGGCAACGTCCTCTGTATTGTTGAAGCAATGAAATTAATGAACGAAATTGAATCGGATGTTAGCGGAAAAATTGTAAAAATACTTGTTGAAAATGCCACTCCGGTTGAATATAACCAGCCGCTTTTTCTAATAGAAACTGTTTAGTGATATCAAACTTTTGAGAGGTCATTTTGTTCAAAAAAATTCTTATCGCCAATCGAGGTGAGATAGCACTTAGAATAATTCGCACTTGTAAAGAATTAGGAATTAAAACGGTTGCTGTCTATTCGGAAATAGACCGCGATTCTTTGCATGTTGTTCTTGCCGATGAAGCCGTTTGTATTGGTCCTGCAAAGAGCTCCGATAGTTATCTTAAGATTCCTAGCATTATGTCTGCTGCAATGATTACAGGTGCAGATGCAATTCACCCCGGATATGGATTCCTTGCAGAGAATGCAGATTTTAGTGAGATCTGTTCAGATTCAAATATCAAATTTATTGGACCATCTCCAGATTCAATTCGGAAAATGGGTGATAAGTCCTTTGCTAAAGAGACAATGCGCAAAGTTGGTGTTCCAGTAGTTCCCGGAAGTGATGGAATAATTAAAACGACAGATGAAGCAAAAAAATTGCTGCTGAAGTTGGATATCCGGTTATGCTAAAAGCATCTGCCGGCGGTGGCGGTAAGGGTATGCGGATTGTATGGGAAGAGAAGGATCTCGAAAAATTATTTCAAACTGCGGCTAACGAAGCCGAGGCTGCTTTTGGTGTTCCTGATCTTTACCTGGAAAAATTTATTGAGAATCCCCGCCATGTAGAAATTCAAGTAGTGGGAGATCAATTCGGAAATGTTTATCATTATGGCGAACGCGACTGTACTATTCAAAGAAGGCATCAAAAACTTATTGAGGAATCTCCTTCACCAGTTGCAAACTCCGAACTAAGAAATAAAATGGGTGATGCCGCTTTGCTTGGCGCTAAGGCGGTTAATTACGAAGGTGCAGGAACTATTGAGTTTTTGGTTGATAAGCATCTGAATTTTTATTTTATCGAAATGAATACAAGAATTCAGGTTGAGCATCCTGTTACTGAAATGGTTCAGAATCTCGACCTAATTAAACAACAGATACTTGTTGCCTCTGGAGAGAAAATTGAAAACCTTCCTCAGGAACCAAGAGGGCATGCTATAGAATTTAGAATAAATGCAGAAGACCCTGATAATAACTTCAGACCGTCACCGGGAAGAATTGAGTACCTCCATTTTCCGGGAGGATTTGGAGTAAGAGTAGATTCTCATATATATAATGATTATGTAATTCCTCCTAATTATGATTCTCTTATTGCAAAATTGATTGTTTGGGGTACTGACCGTAAGCATGCAATAGCTAGAGCAAGAAGATCATTCGAAGAATTTCATGTGGAAGGTATTAAAACAACTATTCCTTTCCATAAAAAAGTTTTGGAACATCCAAAGTTTATAGAAGGAATTTTTGATACATCTTTCATCGATCAACATCTAAATAATAAATAGAGGTTAATATGAATATTCCAGCAAATCTTTTGTATACCAAAGATCATGAATGGATTAAAATTGAAGGTACAACAGGTACAATAGGGATTACTGATTTTGCACAAGGTGAATTGGGAGATATTGTTTATATCGATATTAATCCGGACCTGAACGAAATAACCGAAGGACAATCATTTGGAACTATTGAAGCTGTAAAAACAGTAAGCGATCTCTATGCTCCGGTTGATGGAAAAGTTATAGAGCTTAATAAGAATCTTAATGACAATCCTCAATTAGTTAATTCGGATCCTTACGGAGATGGATGGATTATTAAAATTGAAGTACTTAATTCTGCTCAGTTGAATGATCTTCTAAGTCCTGAAGCTTACCAATCGCAGCTCGGGCAATAAAATAAGATTTAGTTAATCAGCGAAACTCCGTTCAGGAGTTTTGCTTCCCTATAAATCGATGTTGTGAGTAATGAAACATCAACAAAAAATTTTAATCCTGGATTTTGGTTCTCAGTATACACAATTGATTGCCCGTCGTATAAGGGAAAGTAAAGTCTATTCAGAGATTCATCCAAGCACATACCCGATTTCGAAAATAAAAGAATCGTTACCTCAGGGCATCATTCTTTCCGGTGGTCCAATGAGCGTATATGATGAAGGCGCACCCAACATATCCAAAGAAATTTTTGAACTCGGAGTCCCTGTTCTTGGAATTTGTTATGGATTACAATTAATAGCATCTCATTACGATGGCAGAGTTGAACAAGCGCAAAATAGGGAATACGGTAAAGTTCATCTTGAAATATCTAATAGTGACCTCCTATTAGATGGTGTCGAAAATAATTCTATTGTCTGGATGAGTCACGGGGATTTAATAACCCGCTTACCTTCAGGATTTATTGTAACTGCTAATACGGAAAATACTCCGGTATGTTCAATCTCTAATTCAGACAAAAATATTTATGGATTACAATTTCACCCGGAAGTTGCTCATACCCGGCAAGGAATGAAAATCATAAATAATTTCTTGTTTAAGATTTGCAAATGTAAGCCCGATTGGACGCCGGAGAATTTTATTCATTCCACAGTTGAAGAAGTTAAAACAAAAATCGGTAATAAGAAGGCTATTTGTGCTTTAAGCGGCGGGGTTGATTCTTCTGTTGCTGCAATTCTAATCTCTAAAGCAATTGGTGATAATTTAATTTGTATTCATGTAGATACTGGATTAATGCGGAAAAATGAAAGTGAAAAGATCATAAAAATGTTTGAAGCGAATTACAAATTAAATGTAACATCAATAAACGCATCCGAACTATTTTTGTCCAAATTAAAAAATATTATCGATCCCGAGATTAAAAGAAAAATAATAGGTAATACTTTTATCGAAGTATTTGAAAAAGAAGCCGGAAAGTATAAGGATATTGAATTTCTAATTCAGGGCACTTTATATCCCGATGTAATTGAATCTGTAACGGTAAAAGGAGCTTCATCAACAATCAAAACACATCATAATGTTGGCGGATTGCCGGAAAAAATGAATCTCAAACTTATCGAACCCTTCCGCGAGCTGTTTAAAGATGAAGTAAGGATGATTGGTTATGAATTGGGTCTACCTGAAATATTTATTAAACGTCATCCATTCCCGGGACCCGGTTTAGCTGTAAGGGTACTTGGTGAAATTACAGAAGAAAGGCTGGAAATTCTAAGGGAAGCAGATGAAATATTTATAGATGAATTGCACGCAGATAATATTTATGACAAAATTTGGCAAGCATTTGCCGTATTGCTTCCCGTACAATCAGTGGGAGTAATGGGCGATTCAAGAACTTATGAAAATGTTCTTGCACTTAGAGCCGTTACTTCAACCGATGGAATGACTGCCGATTGGTACCGGTTCGATAATTCATTTCTGGAAAAAGTCTCAAATAGAATTATCCGCAATGTACGCGGAGTTAATAGAGTGGTTTACGATATCAGCTCTAAGCCGCCTTCAACAATTGAATGGGAGTAACAAAAACAGGGGGTTACTATTTCAAAAGTAAAAGAACTTCCGCCAGATGATCGTCCACGCGAAAAAATGTTATTACGCGGTCCTCAAAGTTTAACTAATACCGAATTGATTGCCATATTATTACGAACAGGTTCAAAAGGGAAAAATGTAATCGAAATTGCCCGTGACCTTATTAATAAATATGGTAACCTGAATTTGCTTGCCACCCAAAGTATCGATTCCTTAAAATCAAACTTCGGAATTAAGAAAGACAAAGCAGTTACTCTTGTAGCAGCTTTTGAATTAACAAGAAGAACAGCATACGAACAGAAATGGTTTTCCAATAAGAAAATAAATTCACCATCAGATATTGCAGAAATTTTCATCCCTCTTTTAAGAGATGAGGTAAAAGAGGTCTTTATAGTTGTCTGCCTTAATTCTGCAAATAAAATTATTAAGTACGAACGAATTTCTGTTGGAAATTTAAACTCAAGTGTTGTACATCCCAGGGAAGTATTTAAAGTAGCTATAGAGAATAATTCGGCTAATATCATTCTTATTCATAACCACCCAAGTGGCAATATTGAACCAAGTAACGAGGACATACGTTTAACTAAAAGTATGGTAGAAGCCGGTAAAGTAATGGAAATTCAGGTTTTCGATCATATAATAATTGGCGGGAACAATTTTGCAAGTATGGTTGAAAAAAGGGTAATTTAATAAACACTTATGTAAATCTTTATTTGATTTTTTCCCATTAAGAAAGAAAATTCATTATATTTAGCAGGAAAAATCTAAAATCACTTAATTAACATAAGGAGGTTCCTAATGACAAAAGTAAAGAAAATGCTGAGCTCCGGGCTAGTTATAGCGTTGTTTATTGGCATGCTTGGTGTTACAGGGTGTAGTGGCATTTCCAAAGAACAGGTTGCAGAATTGGAAGCTCTACGTGCTGAAGTAAAATCGCTGGAAAAAGAAGTTAATTCTCTTAAGAGTGAAAAAGCCGCTCTTGAAAGAGATATTGCAGAAAAAAATGCAAAATTGGATGAATGTGCAAAATTAAAAGCAGAAACCAAAAAGAATCTTGAAAAATTAGGTATGTAATTCTAACCTATCTATCAAAAGGAGGAAATAATGAAAGTTTACAAATATCTATTTGCTTTTGCTTTGGTTCTGCTTCTCTCTGTAAGTGCTTATGCTCAACAGACTAGAACAGAAGACTTGACCAAAGAAGAGTGGCAAAAAGAAATTAATCGTTTAACAGAAAATAAGGTTGCTCTTACATCAGAATTAAATACACTTAAAACCGAAATTGCCGGTTTAAAAGCTACACGCGATAAACTGCAAACTTATGACGATTGTATTAATGAATTATATGCTATGGTAGGTGCAACAAAAGCCGATATTGATAATTTTAGAAATCAATTAAATGCTCTTGAAAGGAAAATTGATAATAGAGAAGTTCCAAAAGCCGACCGTCAGGCAGAACTTGATGCAATGAAGAAGAATAAAATTTCTGCTCTTCCGGCATTCTTTGATAAAGTTCATAATCAATTACAGAGAAAATTAGATGCTTGGCAGGAAACTCCAAAAGAAATCAATTACACTGTTGTTAGAGGCGACCATCTCTGGGGTATAGCTAAGAAAAAAGAACATTATGATAATCCGTTTGCTTGGCCAATGATTTATAGAGCTAACAGAGATCAGATTAAAAATCCTGATCTAATTTATCCAAAACAAATATTTAAGATTCCAAATCTTACAGAAGAAGAAAAATCTAAATATGATAAGATTAGAAGGAACTATAAACCTGCTCCACCTGCTCAAACTGCAAAATAATTGGCAATTGGAAAGTAATTATTTGATTGAATGATTCAATTAGCCCTTTTCCTGGAATGGAAGAGGGCTTTTTTTATTTGGAGGTTGATACGCAAGTAGAAAAAATTCTTAGACTGGAAAATGTTAATCTGCTTTTACTATTGGGTTACAACGATTCTAACTTGAGACCGATTAACGATAGATTCAGTACCAATGTAACAGTTAGAGGCGATAACGTTTTTATTCAAGGTGTTAAAGAGGAAGTGGAAGCGGTTGAAAAAGTTTTTAAAGAGATGATTTACGTTCTTAATACTTCCGGGAAATTACAGGTGAAAGATATTGAAACAATAATCGATTTAACTGTTCAGGGTAAAGAAATAATCGATAATAATGATTTTGAAAATATTGTTCTCTATTCAAAAAAAGATGTAATTAAGGCTAAAACACCAAATCAAATTGAGTATGTAAAGAGTGTGAGAGAAAACGATATCTGTTTTGCTATTGGTCCGGCTGGAACCGGCAAAACATATCTTGCAGTAGCCTTGGCTGTTGCAGCTTTTAAAAAAAATATAGTAAGAAAAATTGTACTTGCCAGACCTGCGGTTGAGGCTGGTGAAAGTCTTGGCTTTTTACCGGGCGATTTCAGAGAAAAAATAGATCCTTATCTTCGCCCATTATACGATGCTCTCGAAGAGATGCTTCCATCAGAGCAATTGAGAAATTATATCGAAAAAGGAATAATAGAAATTGTTCCTCTTGCTTATATGAGAGGTAGAACCTTAAATAATGCATATGTTATTTTAGATGAAGCACAGAATGCAACCGGCATGCAGATGAAAATGTTTCTTACAAGATTAGGTCCTAATTCCAAAGCAATAATTACCGGTGATATTACTCAAATTGATTTGCCAACATATTCTCAAAGTGGATTGGTCCAGGTGAAAGAGATTCTCAGAAAAGTTGATGGTGTTGGTTTTGTATACTTTGATAAAGGAGATGTTGTTAGACATAAACTTGTAAAAGATATTATTGACGCTTATGAAAAACACTTTAGCGATAACGGAGGTAAAAAGTAAACCAGGCAATTCATTCAAATTATTTTATTTTCTTACTCTCTTCCCAATATCTGTCCATTTCCTGTAAGTTTGATTCAGTTAGTTTCTTCCCCGATTCTTTTATTTTCTGTTCAACATAATTAAATCGGGAAATAAACTTCTCATTTGTTAAACGTAAAGCATTTTCGGGATTGATTCCTAAAAACCTTGCATAGTTAGTAAGGGCAAAGAACACATCTCCCAGTTCTTCTTCAAGTTTTATTTTATCATTGCTCATTTCCATTTCATGCATTTCTTCTATCTCTTCAATAACTTTTTTCCAGACATCATTTTTGTTTTCCCAGTCAAAACCAACCTTCGAAGCTTTTTCCTGTAGCCGATATGCACGGGCTAAACCCGGTAAATTTTTTGGTACGCCTTCAAGAACAGACTCACGTCCTTCCGAAAGTTTAATCTCTTCCCAGTTTTTTACTATTTCATCTGTTCCGTTTACTTTCACTTCACCAAATACATGAGGATGCCTTCTAATCAGTTTATCTTTGATTGTATCTATCACATCATTAATATTGAATTGATCCTCCTCTTCTGCTATAACCGAATGAAATAAAATGTGGAGTAATAAATCTCCAAGTTCCGATTTCATTTCTTTGAAGTCTTTCAGATCAATTGATTCTATTAGTTCATAAGTTTCTTCAATAGTTGCACCTTTAATCGAATCGTGAGTCTGCTCTCTGTCCCATGGACATTCTTTACGTAGTTTCTTCATTATATCTGAAAGCTCCTGAAATTTTTCTCCTGTCATTCCCTTTACCTTTTTTAGTTGTAAAATTAATAGAATGAAAATAGAATACAAATAAAAGTTAATTATCATTTTTGATATATTTGTAGAAACAATTACGGAGATAATATGATAGAGCAGAAAATAAGAGAATTAACAGGTCACGATTTACCCGTTGCACCAAAACCTTTAGCAGCATATATACCAGCCATTCAATCTGGCAATCTGGTTATGACAGCCGGACAACTTCCTTTTAAAGATGGAAAGCTTTTATTTGAAGGTAAAGTAGGTTATGAAGTATCTGAAGAAAATGGAATTGAATGTGCACGGCAATCTGCAATTAATTGTCTTTCTGCAATTAAGTCTGTAATACATGATATGGATAAAATAGAACGGATTGTAAAACTAACGGCCTTTATCAACTCTGCAATCGGTTTTCATCAACAACCGAAAATTGCAAATGGAGCGTCGGAATTAATGGTCCAGATTTTCGGCGAAGCTGGTAAACATGCAAGAAGTGCTGTCGGTGTGAATGAATTACCAATGAATGCTCCTGTTGAAATAGAGATGACTGTCCAGATTAAATAAACTGTTAATTTGACTTGATACTGATTATTAGAAAGTCTAAACTTGCATTGTATTTTAACGGGAAACATTTTTAATGTACTTACTGTTAAAGCAAAAAAGATGGATAAGAAAATGAAAAAACTATTATTGATACTTTTAATTTTATCATCCCTTAACGTTTATGCTCAGTTTAGGGACGAACTAAATAAACAACCCGATATTAAAAGTGGAATTTTAAATAATAGTTCTTCCTCATTATTCGGGTTATTCAATCCCGATAATTTTAAAATGAGTCATACATTCGACCTTTCATATCAAACATCTGGATTTGGTAACCTGGCGTTAAGCACATATACTAATAGTATGTTTTATAGATTCAATGATCAATTAAATTTTCAAGCTGATATAAGTCTTGTTAATTCTCCTTATAATTCTTTCGGTAAAGAATTTTCAAAACAAATTAACGGTATCTATTTGAGCCGGGCACAATTAAATTATAAGCCCTCAGAAAACATGAACATTATTCTTCAGTATAGAAGTTATCCAGCAGGTTATTATTCCCCTTATATGTACGATAATTATCCTTTCTACCGTTCTTCGTGGCTCGATAGTAGGTGGGATGAGAAAGAGAAGTAGATTTTTATTAAATTTCCCCTCAAATAATTTCTGATATTTTAACTCTGAGAGAATTGGAAAAGAGTAATTCTAAGAAATCCGCAAATAAATCCGTTGATATAAAAACCTCAACAAATAATCTATTCCTAAATATCGCTGTCTTTATTTTATTGACACTAATTATTTTTATGGTTTACTCTATTTATTTAAAGCTAACCAATCCTAAAAGTGAGAATAATGGTCTTGCACAAAATCAATCTGTTTCTGAAATAATTCAGGTTGAAGTGCTTAATGGATGCGGAGTTGGTGGAATTGCAGATCGATTTACTGATTTTCTGCGTAACAATAAATTTGATGTTGTTAATATGGGTAATTATATCCGTTTCGATTTGGATGAAACTATTGTTATTGATAGAACCGGAAATAAGGCGAATGCTCTGTTTGTTGCCAAAGCTTTAGGCGTTAAAAGCGAAAATGTTATTCAGCAGCTTAATAATGATTATTTTCTGGACGTATCAATCGTTATTGGAAGAGATTATTATACTTTACAACCACTTAAATGAGGTAAAGAGTGACGTCATTAAATTTTGCAAATATTATTGCCGATTTAATTAAGAATAAAAAAGGCTACAATATTATAATACTTGATTTGCGTAAGCTTTCTACAATTGCTGATTTTTTTGTTATCTGTTCTGCTGATTCTGAACGGCAGGTAAAAGCAATTGCCGACGAAATTGAGGATAAGCTTTCCGAACAGAGAATTAAATGCTCCAATAGAGAAGGTTATGAGACAATGAATTGGATTTTGCTTGATTACTTTGATGTAATCGTTCATATATTAAAAATGAAGCACGTAATTATTATAACCTGGAAAAATTCTGGGGCGATGCACCAGTTATTGAAGTTGGTGATGAAATTGAAAAGACACCAAAGAAATCTGTAAAATCTAAAAGTACAAAAGCTACCGGGAGAAGGAATTGAAAAAGTACTTGATTAGTTTATTTGAAAAGACTTCTGAAAAGTTATCATATCTCAATGATGTAGATAAAATTTTTACTATTCCCAGCCAGCAAAATTACGGTGATTATTCTACAAACATTGCACTTTTATTATCCAAGAAACTAAAAAAATCCCCCCGCGATGTTGCTACTGAAATTATATCAAACCTTGAATACGATAAATCGATAATTGAGAAAATTGATATAGCGGGACCCGGTTTTATTAACTTTTATTTTTCTTCTTCCTACATACCCGGTATTTTAACCCGGATATTAGATGAAAATAAGAATTTCGGTAAATCGAAAAAGTATGTTGGTAAAAAGGCTCTTGTTGAATTTGTCTCAGCAAATCCAACCGGACCGTTAACTGTTGGGCACGGACGTAATGCTGTTATAGGAGATACAGTTGCAAATATGTTAGAGTGGATTGGTTATGATGTTGAACGCGAATACTATTTTAATAATGCCGGTAGGCAAATGCGTGTTCTTGGTGATTCGGTTCGATTAAGATATTTAGAATTATTAAAAAAAATAATTGAGTTTCCTGAAGATTACTATCAAGGGGAATACATAAAGGATATTGCTGCAGCCCTCATTAATGAATTTGGTGATTCATTATTAAATGAAGACGCTGAGGGTAAATTCAAACAGAAAGCCGAGAGTGAGATTTTTGCCGACATTAATAAAACATTAGCCAAACTTGGTATAGTGTTTAACCGATATTATAATGAACATGCTCTTTATGAGGATGGTAAAATCCAATCGCTTCTGGATGAGTTTAAATTAAAAAACCTATCGTATGAAAAGGAAGGTGCAACCTGGCTTAAATTATCTGAGCTGAGAAATGAAGCAGATAAGGTAATTGTAAAATCAACAGGCGAACCGACATACCGCTTACCCGATATAGCATATCATATCACAAAATTTGAACGCGGATACGATTTAATGGTCGATTTATTTGGCTCAGATCATAATGCAACATATCCTGATGTCCTTGCCGGCTTGAATGCGTTAGGGTATGATTCTCAAAAAGTTAGAGTGCTTATTCATCAATTTGTTACTATTATGCAAAAGGGGGAGATTGTTAAAATGTCTACCCGTAAGGCAAATTATATTACTCTCGATGAATTAATTGATGAAGTTGGAAGCGATGTTGTAAGATACTTTTTTATTATGAGAAGTATGAGCAGTCATCTTAACTTTGATCTTGACCTCGCTAAAAAGCAATCAGATGAAAACCCGGTGTTTTATTTACAATATGCTCATGCGCGTATCTCATCAATATTAAGAATGGCTGAGAACGAAAACCTTAAAAGTTCATTGGATAGTTTCAATCTACTTTCTTCGCCGGAAGAACAAAATTTGCTAAAAAAATTATATGAATTCCCCGAAGAGGTTTTATATAGTGCTGAAAATTTTGAACCGCATAAAATTACCGGCTATTTAGAAGAACTGGCAGCACTGTTTCATAAATTTTATACCGTTTGTAGAATTATTGGAAGTGAAAAGAATCTTGCGGAAGCCAGGTTGTCCCTGATTTACGCAACGCAAATAGTAATTAAAAATGGGTTATCGATTCTTGGCGTTAGCGCACCTGATAAGATGTAAATAATTATTGTTATTATTCCAATTTTTTCCCGTCATAATTAATACTGCAAATATTATTAAAACCAATACCTTAAATACGAACTTTTATTATTTTATTTTTGTATTTTAATTCAGGTTTAGTAATCAATTTCTGAAAGCATAATCTAATGATGGAATGACCTAATTAAATCAATGAAAGAAGATTAATCAGAACTTAGTTCTAAAGAGGGGAACATCATTGAAAAAGAGGGGGAAAAATATTGCTAAGGGCAAAAACCATTTAACTGCGAACAAAAATAAATTTACTTCAAGAAGTAAAATAGCTTCAAAAAAACTAAGAGATTTGCAAGCAGAATTTATTTCGTCAACATCTCATCAATTCCGCACTCCATTAGCTACCCTTCAAAGTTCTGTTGAATTATTAGAATATTATATTAAAAAAGAAAATCTGTTACGACAGAGAGAAGTATTGAATAGAATTAAGAAGTCTATTGATAATCTTACCGAAACCCTTGAAAGGATAACCGAATTTTATAAATACAATGTTGATGGGAGAAAAGTGCAATCAGTATTAA
The DNA here is from genome assembly GCA_020059785.1 of Ignavibacteriales bacterium. Classification (GTDB taxonomy): domain Bacteria; phylum Bacteroidota; class Ignavibacteria; order Ignavibacteriales; family Melioribacteraceae; genus DSXH01. Next base: position 14,793 of record JAGVBL010000373.1, read on the forward strand.
TTGATATTAGAAAATTTGTAAATGACTTGATTGAAGAAGTTGCTGTTAGCTTAAGCAATACTCATATCCTCATTGTAAATATCGACGAGCATTTAAAAGAAATTTTCTGTGATGAATTTATTTTAAAACAAATTTTACTCAACCTGATTAATAATGCAATAAAATTTTCTCCCGAAGGTGGACAGATAAGATTAGAGATAAAACAAATCGCAAAGGAAATAGAGTTCTCAATTAAAGACGAGGGAATTGGTATTTCGAAGCACGATTTGAAAAAACTATTTGAACCTTTTTTTAGAGGTGTAAATACGTCTGCAATTCCGGGAGTGGGACTTGGTTTATCTATTGTAAAGAACTTTACAGATATGATTAAAGCCAATATAAAATGCTCAAGTAAATTAAATGAAGGATCTGAATTTAAATTGATTATTGCAATCAGATAATTATGAAAAAAATTCTGATAATAGAAGATAATTATGATCTTGCCCAAAACACTCGGTTATTTTTAAAAGAGTATGGGTATGATGTGATTTTGTGTCCGAATGGTAAAGAAGGATTAAAAGTAATGTTAAATTATCAGCCGGATTTAATACTTTGTGATGTAATGCTGCCCGATATAAATGGATATAAAATATTATCCGAAATTAAAAAGCTTGATAATCCAATTCCACCAATTGTAATTTTTATTACTGCTAAAACACAAAGAGATGATATTAGAAAGGGAATGTCATTAGGTGCTGATGATTACATCACCAAGCCATTCACATTTGATGAGCTGTTAAGGGCTATAGATGTTCAATTCAAAAAGAGAAATAAACTTATGCAGATAATAGAGAAAGAGGCTTCTTCTAAATTCTTGATAAAAGAAAATGTTCAAAAAAATAACTTAGAGAATACGCATAAATCATTAGCATATAACGGTCATATCTATATTGATATTAAAAAAAATCCATGTTTTTATCCCGTTAAAGATTTACTGATGATTAGAAGTATGAAAGATTATACTCTGTTGATATTTACTGATGGAAAGAAATACATAATAAGAAAACTCATGAAATACTGGGAAAAATATCTTCCAAATAAGGAGTTTATTAGAATTCATAGACAAACAATAATTAATCTAAACTACATTGAGAAAATAGAACGGTTAAGCAGCAATAGATTTTCTATATCTCTTAAATATTATCAAAATAGAGTTGGTGTTAGCCAGCGGTACGGTAAGAGAATAAAAAAAATATTGACATAGAACACTTGCTAATCACTTATCGTGGTTTTGATATCGCTTATCTCTTAGTAATTTGAATAATTCATATCAAAAATTAGGTTTGAATCAACCCTCTCAGTGGAATTGAAAACTATGTGGGCAAACAATTAAAATGTTTTCAATTCCACTCCTTATAAAATGATTAATCAATATATATGGAAGGGAAGGAAGTTATGGAAGTAGAAAATGTTTCTTCAACCGAAAATGTTGAACTATTCTCTAATATTAACGACACAGCTGTTAATAAACAGTGCGTAGAATGCCGCGAGCAATTTTTCAAATTAATCGCAGAGTTTTCAGAGGACTGGATATACTGGATCAATCCTGATAAAACAATCAGTTATATGTCCCCTTCAGCAAAACACATAACAGGATATGAAATTAATGAGCTAATGAGGTATCCAAATTTCCTGAGTCATATTACCTATTCAAAAGATTTGAAAAAAAGTACCAGCCACGCAAAAGCAATTTTAACCAATAAGAATTTCTGTTGCGAAGAATTCAGAATAATAAAAAAGAATGGTGAAATACGCTGGGTCTCACATATGTGTCAGGCGGTTTATGATATAAATAACAATTACATCGGTAGATACGTGCGCAATGTCGATATTTCCGAAAGAATGAATCCCTCTGTATATAAATTGCAGAGGGAAAAACTTGTTCAAAATATTTGCGGCTGGGCTTCAGTAGGTTATTATCAGGCATACTTTAACGGAAAATTAAAAAGTGCTAATAAAGTATTTCTTAACATGCTGGGATACGACTTTGAAGAACTTGCAGCAAATCCGAATTTTGAGAATGATTTTGTTTTTGATAATGAAAAAAGAAATGAATTTAAGTCAGTTTTAAAAAAATATGGTTTTGTAAAAGATTTTGAATCGACATGGATTAAAAGGGGATGGAATGTTATTTACTTGAAAGAAACCGCAAGAATATGCAATAATCATTCTAGCGGTGATCTATATTATGAAGCATTTGTATATGATGTTACAGACAAAAAGAATATCGAGTTCAATTCAATTGCGGCTTCAACCAGAAAACAAAAATATGAGAATTTAATTACTGGATTTTTTACAAACATATCGCATGAAATTAAAACTCCATTAAATGTTATTATGAATATGGTTTCTCTGTTAAAATCCGATATTGAAGCAAATGAATTAAAAAACATAAATGGGGACATTCATATTATTCAATCCGAGTGTGATAGAATAAAAAGAACAATTAATTTAATATTAGAAATGTCGCAATTACATTCCGGTACATATGAATTAAGCTATTCTGAATTTGATATAATGAAAGAAATTTTTAATCCCCTGGTTCAAGAATACACCGACAAGATCCATCAAAAAAATCTACTTCTCACTTTAACCAATAATCTGAGCAACGCAAAAATAATTGGCGATAGATATGGAGTTTACCAGATATTTCTTCAGTTACTTGATAACGCATTGAAATACACAAGTTCGGGTAGAATTGAAATTATTTTATATAATGATGAGCAAGGACATATTATAGTTGAAATGAAAGATAGTGGAATAGGAATTGAAGCTGAGTACATTCCATTCCTGTTCAATGTATTTTCACAAGAAGACAATAGTTATTCCCGTATGTTTGAAGGGACAGGGCTTGGATTGGCAATTGTAAAAAAACACTGTGAACTTAATGACGCTTTTATTGATTTTGAAAGTGAAAAACATAAAGGGACAAAAGTTAGAGTGTTCTTTAATAGATAATTTTATTCCTGCTGAAGTTTAAAAATATACTTAAGGACTGCAAAAATCTTTAATGCTTTTCATAAATTAAACTTCAGTCAGCAATTGCAACCGAAAGAGCAAATACTTTAGCAGCACCTTCAGTGAGTAATATTTTACCGCATTCGGAAATTGTCGCTCCGGTAGTTATAACATCATCAACAAGAATTATCTTTTTCCCATGAACTGATCTCGTATTTTTCAATTCAAACGCATCCTTTATATTATCTCTTCTTTCAACTAAGGAAAGTGCTGTCTGAGTGCTTGTATATCTTTTACGTTTAATCTTAGAGTGACTAAGTTTTATATTAAGCGTTGAACCAATTCCCTTTGCAATGTAGAATGATTGATTATACCCTCTTTCTGCTTTCTTGAGATGATGTAGTGGAACAGGGATAATATAATCTGCATTCCATTCCATAATAATTTCCCGGCATAATTGTGCAACTATTTTACCTAAATAAATCCCGATCCTAAAGTTCTCATTATACTTAAGCGAGTGTATTAAATGCTGAAGTGCTTTATCTTTTTCCAAAACAAATGCTGATGTAAATCCGGAAATAATTTTATCATCGGCAAACTTTCTATTGTATTCGTGTTGCAATCTAATTAAATCGGGTTTGTTAATCTCTCCAAAACAATTATTGCAAATGTAATTTTCATTATAATCCAGCCTGGAAAAGCATGATACACATAAGCGGGGAAGGAAAAAATCCAGAAGCTGGTTAAACCTGTTTAACACAGATTATAAAATTCCTTTAGAATTTAGAAATGTTCCGCATTTTTTATCACTAAGGTCTAGATGGTTATAAAACCAGCGTTTGAAGCTGATAAGCTGCTCGCCGATGTCAATTGATCGATCCTCTTTCATTTTTTCGAAATTGTTAACCATCTGGTTGAAAAAACGGTCATGCTCAAGTTTATGAGAATAATATCCGGGAAAGAGGTTCTCTTTCATATACCTTTCCTCGGTTTCGAAATGAATTTCTATTTCGTCAATTAAAACACGTAAATCCGGAATGTAATTGTAACTACTCTTTTTAGTTACACGTGAATGAATTTTATTGATAATATTAACCATCTTACGGTGTTGATTATCAATTTTCTTAATGTTGACTAATTCGGATTCTGTAAAATCAATAAAAGCCATTTTGGTGCCTGAATATTTATAACATTCCAATTCTTTTTCTAATGAACCACTCAAATGCAAATAAACAAATTATTAATACAATTGTCCACTTGTTGGACCAGATTTGAATTTCGTCGGAAATGATTCGCAAATTATCCGAAATCTGATTTACTTTTTTTATCTCTTCAATCATTTTATTGTAGTCATCAATCGAATAATAATTACCGCCTGAAATATGAGCCAGTTGCTTTAGAAAATTAATATTCATTCTTGTATCAAATTTTTCTAAAGAACCAGTTACAATGCTGAGTCTTCCAGCATCACTTTTTAATTCTACACCGTCAAACTTTGCAGTTGCATCAAATAAATAATCACCGGTTTCAGTTAATTCTAAATTGCCGATAAAAATACCATCTCTAAGTTTATTAAGTTTTAGATTATAATTTGTTTGCCCTCTTCGAATATCTAAAGTAACATCGGCAGAACTGATCGGTGTAAATGTCTGGTCATATAATTCCGCAGTAAATTCTAATTTTTCTCCTACATTATAGATTTTCTTACCCGGTCTGATAGTAAATTGTTTTTTACTATCTGCAAGATTTAGCCACTTTACTATATCATTTATAAAATTAGAAAAGAACAACGGATTTCTATCTGCAACTGCAAGCTGCCATCTCCAAATGTCTCCAGCAATTAGAGATATTGATCTTTGTCTTCCAAGACTTTTGGATACAAGTAGCGGTGTATTAATAGGAATATTTTTAACAACC
>JAGVBL010000061.1 GCA_020059785.1 Ignavibacteriales bacterium
ACTTCTGCGTCCGGTTGGACTTTCTGCTGAACAATCATAGAAAATATATTCGTCTTTCTTCTTATCATAGCAAATCACATCGGGTTCGCCGCCGGTTCGTTCCATTTCATTAAGCGACCATAATTTATCAGGATTGGATTCCAACTTTAGTTGAACTTTAGACCACGCAAGTCCTTTATGTCGGTACATGTTTTTCTCGAAACGGGATTTCAGTACTTTTAGTAGTTCTTCACATTGTTCCGGTGACAAAACTTTTATTTTGCTTTGAGATTTTGTTGCTTTAGCTTTAGAAGTGGATTTATTTATCATGCTTTTCCCTTTCAATGATTGTTCTATAGAAATAATAATTGTTACTAAATAAAATATTTTATATCAAGCAAGAACATTATCCTGTAAAATATTTTTGTAATTAGTACTAACTCTTGGCTCCAACATCATTTTTTCAACTTGTTCTCTCCATTCATTATAATGAGAAGTCTTTTTGTGTTCAAGTTGTGCCTCTCTGGATTTATAAACTTCAATCAGAATGAAAGAATTATCTTCATTAGCGTTTTCACAAAAATCGAAACGGATTACACCCGGTTCAAGTAAACTGTTTTTTACATTTTTCAATGTTGCCGGGATAAATTCATTACGGTATTCAGGTTTTACATAAATATTCACAATTATTGTTAGCATAATTAATGACCGCATTTGGTTGTTTAATAACTCTTTTAAAATAGCACGATAGCGCAAGAGACACAACCGGTTCAAATAGTAGGATGCATAATAAAAAACCCTCTCTACAAAAAGTAAAGAGGGTTTTGCTAACTAATCTGATAGACTATTACTTCAATTCAGGTGTTCTTCCGGGAGTCCATGACGCACCGGCTTTTTCTAATTCTGCTTCTAATCCTTTAATATCAACTTCGCTTATTTTCTTAAGCTGCTGAAGAACCGGTTGAATCTCTTCGTAAAGGACATTATAAGCAACCTTCTGTTTTTCGGTTACATTGGATGTTGAACGCATCTGGGAGCCGATCATGGTTCTTAATCTTCCGGTTAATGTAACTTCACGCGGCGGAGTTTCTTCTGCACTTGCTGCAACAGGAGGTCCGCTGAATTTAAATTGAATTTCATCCAGATCCTTTGCGATCGCATTTGCTTTCTTCATCAGATCAAAAGTTGCACCTGGAGAGTTGTTGATTGTCTGACGGATCGTTTCAACTTTACTTGCAAGTTCATTTGCAAATCTCTGGGCACCCAAAACAGTTCTTACAAGTTCTGCGCCCTTCTTCTGGAATGCAGTAAGCTCTGCTCTATTTTCAGCCGGTAACGTTGTATTGTTCAATACAACAACATTAAAATCAGCCGGACCGGATAATTTTTTCTCTTCACCTCTGTAAACCATAGAAAGCTCAACGCTGTATTTACCAGGCATGGCAAAAATTCCGCTGTTCTGTCTTGCAACCGGGTCGAACTTATTATTACTTGCCATTACGGGCGAAGTGCTTTCATAACGCAAATCCCAAACAATTCTGTTAATTCCGGCAGAAGCTGACTTTGTAATTTTCTTTACAATTATTCCCGTTTCATCTTTAATTGTAAAGATGAAGTAAGGAGCTTCTTCTTCCTGCTCAGCACGTAGATCGTCGAACGATGGCTGGGGAATCGGTTTGCCGTCTTTAAATAATTCCTTCTCTTTTTCTTTACGTTCAGCTTTCAAAGTTTTAGGAACACTCTTTACATAATATGTAACGGTTGCGCCGAATTCCGGATTGGGAGATTTGAAATAAGTTGAACCCTGACCGTAACGTCCGCCCATTTGAACATATGTTAAAGCATCTTTTACAGGGAAGATGTGAGAATCCATATCCATAATTTCTTTGGATGCAAGACGGAGCGGAGTGAAGTTATCCAGAATATAAAATCCTCTGCCGAAGGTTGCAATTATGATATCGTTTTCGCGTTTATGAAGAACTATATCGCATACTTTTACTTTCGGTAAACCGTTTTTAAGTTCAATCCATTTTTCGCCGCCGTCAAGACTAAAATAGAATCCCCATTCGGTTCCAACAAATAAAAGATTCGGATTTACAAAATCCTGTTCGATTGTATTAACGGGACCGTTAACAGGAAGATTTGAAGCAATCGATTTCCATGTTCTTCCTTTATCCGCACTCTTGAAAATGTATGGTTTGAAGTCATCACGTTTATGATTGTTGAAAGAAACATACACAACATTTTCATTAAACTTATCCGGTAGAACATCGCTTACAAGTGTGTATTTAGGAACATCGGGAATTTCAATCTTACGCCATGTCTTTGCATCTTCAGTAACCTGAACCAATCCATCATCTGTTCCTGCCCACAATAGATTTTCTTTAACCGGTGATTCTGCAAGAGAAACAATTAAACCGAATAGAGAGGTACTTACATCTTTTGCTACGGCTTCATATGGCCAGTATTTGCCCATCACGGGAAATGAGTTTCGGTCGGTCTGAGTTGAGAGATCATCGCTGATAGTAGTCCAGCTATCTCCTCTGTTATCGCTTCTGAAAACTCTTTCTGCAGCACAATAAATTCTTGTTGGAGAATGGGGACTGATTATAAGCGGAGTATCCCAATACCATTTATAAGTTTTTTCACCCTTGCCGGGTTCTGGACGGATTCCAACCGCTTCACCGCTTTTTTTATCGAAACGAACCATTCCTCCGTATTGAGATTCCGCATAAACAATGTTAGGATTTGTGGGATCGATTGCAGTCCAGAAACCATCGCCGCCGTTTGTTACAATCCAATCGTCGTTTACAATTCCATCGGCTTTAATAGTTTGTGATGGTCCTCCAAAGCTATTGTTATCCTGTGTTCCGCCGTAAACATTATAGAACGGATAATCGTTATCAACATTTACTCTGTAAAATTGAGTAACGGGTAAGTTCTCTTTGAAGTCGTAAGTATCGCCGCCATCCCATGTTTCGTAAATACCGCCATCGCCGCCGATTAAGAAATGATCTGTATCGTTCGGATCAATCCATAATGCGTGATCATCAACGTGCCGGTTATTATTGCTTAATGGTTTCCATGTTCTTCCGCCATCCACTGTTACATGTGATACGGTTTCAACTGAATAAACTTTATCAACGTTCTTTGGGTCGCAATATATTTCATTATAATACTGACCCGATTCATGATGGTCGCTCATTTTTTCCCATGATGCACCGCGATTAGTTGATCGGTAAAATCCGCTTCCGTTTTCTGCTGCTTGCATAATCAAATAAACATAATCAGGGTTAACAGGTGAAACAGCAATTCCCATTCCTCCGATATCAACTTTTGGTAATCCACTCATAATTTTTTCCCATGTAGCACCGGCATCGGTTGATTTGTAAACGGCACTTTCAGGTCCTCCTCCAATTTTTGTAAAGATGTGTCGCCGGCGTTGTTCGGATGTTGCATAAATAACATCCGGATCTCGCGGATCGAACACAACATTATTAATACCTGTATTCTCGCTAATATTTAAAACTTTATTCCATGTTTTACCGCCATCGGTAGTTTTGTATAAACC
>JAGVBL010000332.1 GCA_020059785.1 Ignavibacteriales bacterium
AAAAATCTTTTTGGGTTGGGAATTACCGGTAATATTAAATCCCGGTAATAAAAAAGTTACAGTAGCTACAAGGAATTCCGCATTACAAAGCGATACAACACTTTTAAAGATACCAATAAATTCTTCCGAGTATTTTCTTGTTGAGAACCGTTCACAGGATTCTTACAACGATAAGGTGAAAATTACATATAAACAGGGCGGACAAACGTTTACAAAAATAATTGAGCTCGATACAAGCGGTGTATATGTTATAGAAAGAAAATTTAATAATGGAATACCCGGCGGAGTAGTGATTGATGTTGATGAATATGACGCAGCGTTACCGGGTAGCGGAATTGTTATCTGGCATATTGATGAAAAAGTTATTAATGAAAAATTTAACGATAATAAAATTAATGCCGATCCAAATAGAAGGGGTGTTGATGTTGAAGAAGCAGATGGCATTCAGGATATTGGTGAAACATTTGTAACAGTTTTAGGCGACTTAATTGGAGAGGGTTATAAAGAAGATTTTTGGTTCAAAGAAAATAAAGCCAGACTCTATAAAAACCGTTTTTCTTGCGATTCCAAACCGAATAGCAGATCGTATGACGGCTCTAATGGTTTAATTACTTTGGAAAATTTTTCAAATCTTTCCAATAAAATGTCTTTCGATGTAATATTTGGAAATAATCAAATTAATCTTAGCAGTAGCATTAAGATACCCGAAATTAAAAATCCCGTTTCTATCTCTTTGCTTCAAGTAGGGACAAACTATTGGACTTACATACTTGACGGAACGGATCTAATTCGTATTGATTCTTACAGCGGGAACAATACAACCATCAAAAATTTCAGTTCATTTAAACCGGCAGTATTTAAAGACGGCTCTAACGAATTTGTAATTGGAGTAAATGGCAAAAGGTTGAATATTATTTCCACTATTAACAATAGTTACAAATTATCAAACTATTTGTTCGCAACCGACATATCATCAACACCGGTTATAGTAAAAAGCGGAAGTATTATTAAAGGATTAATTGGAACATCTGATGGTAAAGTTTCCGAGATCGATCTTGTAGAATTTATTTCATCTAACCAGACCAGAGGAATCGCAGCTTTTTCTCTTGATAATAAACCTGTCAAGCAAATTGCTTGCTACGAAGATTACTTCTCAATTATAACCGATAACCGATTTGTCGATTCAAAAGGAATATCGCTGCTTCTAAATCAAAAACCTAAACAGATTGCTCTTACAAAAAACTCTGACGGAAAATTTGTAAATGTAATTCTTGCAGAAGGAAATAATTTTTACATAATTACTGATGGCGTGTTAACTTCATCTTTCGTTATCCCCATAGAAGAGTTTACTTCCTTCTCGGTTGCCGATTTATTTGCAAATGGCAATAACTACATATTACTCAACTCCAGAACTAAAATTTATGCAGTTAATTTCCAAGGAATTTTAGCGGATAACTTCCCTATTGATACAGAATCAAAACATACACTATTAAGTTCTCCGTTGATTATTGATTTTAACAACGATACGAAGCCGGACGTTCTATCATTCAATTCCAATGGCGATCTTTATGCCGCAAGTGCTTACGATGGCAAAATCCTTACTTCCTTTCCGATTAATGTAGTAAACAATAATAAAGTAATTCCTGTTATTAGTATGGAAGAGTTGCCTACTATGGGTCCAGTTGCAAGGTTCAAACCGGTTCTTCCTGTTATTAATAGATCAGGTGTATTAGCAATTTGGTCTCTATCATCTTTAAGCGGTAAGGAGTTCTGGATAAATGAATTTGCGTCATCATCAAATAACTCATATGCAATTACTGCTGATTCAAAATCTAAAATTCTAGATTTTTTTCCGGCTGAAAAAGCTTATAACTGGCCTAATCCCGTTTATGGTAATGAGACTAATATCAGGTATTTTGTTTCCGAAGATTCTGATGTGTCTATAAAAATATTTGATATATCCGGTGACCTTGTTGCAAATCTAAATTCTAAAGCAATTGGCGGATTGGATAATGAAACAAGGTGGAATGTCTCGGGAATACAGAGCGGAGTTTATTACGCAAGAATTGAAGCCAAAAGTAATTCAGGTAAAACTGCAAATAAGTTGATTAAGATAGCTGTAATAAAATAATTGGAACGAATGAATCGTAAATTTCAAATAGATAGAAAATCTAATACTAATCTCTCGTCATTCGGGATTATTTATTTAGCTGCATTAATTTTATTATATCCCGTTCTAAATTTTTCACAGGTTAATGAATACAATCCGGATTATAAATGGTTTACTATAAAAGGTAAACACGTTAGGGTTCACTATCACGAAGAAGCAGAACGTACAGCAAGAACAGTAGCAAAAATTGCAGATGAAATTTGGGAACCGATTACTTCGCTTTATCAGTATGAACCTGATGTTGTTGATTTTGTTATTAAAGATATCGACGATTATTCAAACGGTGCAACATTCTTCTTCGATAATAAAATTGAAATCTGGTCTTCATCACTCGATTTTGATTTACGCGGAACACATAACTGGCTTCGTAATGTAATCTCGCATGAATTCACTCACATGGTTCAGATTCAAGCCGGAATGAAACTTACGCGGACTATCCCGGTTTTTTATTTGCAATTCCTTAATTACGAGGACAAGCGACGTCCAGATATTCTCTACGGCTTCCCTAACTTTATTGCCTCATACCCGGTACCAATGATTAATATTCCGGCATGGTTTGCTGAAGGGACAGCTCAATATATGCGTAAGGAGTTTAATTACGATAACTGGGATACGCATCGCGATATGATTTTGAGATCCTATGCTCTCGAAAATAAATTGCTTACATGGAATCAAATGGGTGTGTTCGATAAAACAAGTCTTGGAAATGAATCGGTTTATAATTCAGGTTTTGCTTTAACCCGGTATATTTCTCAGAAATACGGTGAAGATAAATTAAGAGAAGTAACTCATAAACTTGGTAACCTTACTACATTTACAATTGATGCGGCATTCGAGAAAGTTATTGGTAAAAACGGTAATGAAATTTATAAAGAATGGTCGGATTTCTTAAAGCAAGATTATAAAAAGAGAATTGCAGAAGTTGAACAAAATCTTGTTCGAGGAGATACTATCGCTTCAATTGGTTTTGGAAATTTTTATCCCGTTTATTCAAACGACGGAAATAAAGTTCTCTACATTTCTAATAAGACAAGCGATTATTTCGGTCCGTCTTCGGTTTATCTATATGATGTAGTTACAAAAAAAGAAAAAATGATTGTCTCTAATGTCCGGTCAACAGTAAGTTTTATTCCTGGCGAGAATAAAATTATTTATGCAAAGTTGAGCGAAGATAATCCTCGATGGAGTAATATTCATGATCTTTATGTCTATGATATTGATAAAGAAAAAGAAGAGCGGATTACATTCGGATTAAGGGCGAATAACCCTTCTGTTTCCAACGACGGTAAAAAAATTACTTTTGTTTTTCAGAATGACGGAACTGTTAATCTCGGTTTATGCGATATTAACGGAAAAAATTTTAAGCGGATCACCTTCTTCGAAAAAGGAGAGCAGCTTTATAATCCCAAATTTTCTAATGATGATTCATTCATTCTGTTTGACTACTCATACCACGATAACCGTGATATCGGAAGAGTAGATACATCCGGAAGCAATTATAAGTTGATCACTAATTCCAATGCCGATGAACGTCATCCTTTCATGGCAAAGGATGGTAAGCTTTTTTATTCAAGTGATGAAACCGGAATCTTCAATATCTATTCACTCAATCTTAATACCGGGATAAAAAAGCAGATTACAAATGTTACCGGCGGAGCTTTTATGCCTTCGGTTGACTCAAAAGGCAATCTGGTTTATGCCGGTTATACTGCGGATGGTTACAAAATATTTTTGTTGGCAAATGATGAGCAGGATAAAGTCAATCCAGCAAAAAAATATGTGTGGGTTAATAATCCTCCATTAGAAGTAGATAAACCCAACGGCGATATTACAAAATTTAATATAAACTCATTACGCAATTTTGATGACTTTACTTTACCGGAATATACAGTTGAAAAATATTCAGGTTTCTTTTCCAAACTAAGTTTCTACCCGTTTATTAGAATTGATAATTATAACACATCCAGTTCCGGATGGGATAGAATTAAACCCGGTTTTTATTTCACATCCAGCGATGTTCTTAACCGTTTTTCAATTTTCGGTAGTGCTTCAATTAATAAAAAGCTGGAAAGGGATCTCTATTTCCTATTCGAATATCGCGATAAGTTTCCTTTGCTATTTCCATTAGGTTTAAAACCGGAATTTGGTATGGAATTATTCAGCATTAGCAGAAATGCAAATTTCGATCTACAATTTGGAATTGATTCTACCTTTACTCCACCAAGAATTGATTACAACGTTCCTGTTGAAGTAACATATAATTTGTTCGAAGTTGATTTTATTGCGCGTCATAAAATATTTACTGAAGGTAATAAAATAGAACTGCGTTTTATTTATAGCCAGTATGTTTCCAATCTAAGTAGTTTCATAATTCCGGAAACCAATAATTCGCTCTATCCGGCAACTAACGATAAATATTTCATCGGAAGAAATTTTCAATTCAAGTATACTCACGAAAATTTAATCCCCAATGTTGATACAGACATTAATCCGGTTGGTCGCAAAGTTGAGCTCCAGTATAATTACGAGTTTAACCGCTACAATAATGAAGGGAATTATGAAGTAGCTGATGGAATATTAAAACCACTTTATAACGATTACAATTTTCATAAACTGGAATTAAACTGGAAAGAATATTTTGACCTTGGTAGAAAGAACACTCTAACTCTTCAGTTTAGAGCCGGCTCAATTTTAGGTCCCGAGGTTCCGGATTTCTTCGACTTTTATTTAGGCGGATTAATCGGAATGAAAAGTTATCCGTTCTATGCTGTTAGTGGTAATGAGTTAGGATGGTTGAATCTTACTTATCGATTCCCGTTGCTAACAAATATTGATACAAGGTTAGGGCATTTTTATATCGATAAAATTTATCTCTCCTTTTATGGCGATTTAGGGAATGCATGGACAGGAAAAATTCCTTCTATTGGAAATTTTAAGAAAGGTGCCGGAACAGAGATCAGAATAAAGATGAACTCGTTCTATCTTTTCCCGACGAGTATTTTCTTTAATGCTTCTTACTCGTTCGATAAATTTACACGTAAAATTAGAGGCGAGGATGTTACTTACGGTAAAGAGTTCCAATTTTATGGCGGTATTTTGTTTGACTTCAGTTTTTAATTGAATGGATAAATTCAAATGAAAAAATTATTTGTGGCAATATTTTTTCTTGTTTCGGCATTGTATTCTCAAGAAAATAATTTTGGAAAATTAACAGGACAATTATTTGTCGATTCCAGAATAATATATTTGGAATCTGATGCAAATTATAAAATAGAAAATCAGTCTATTGAGTTGCAGAAAAAATCACCTTTACTTTCCGGTGTATTATCATTTGCTATTCCTGGTGCGGGTCAATTCTATTCTGAACGTTATTTGAAATCAGTTATCTTTGTTGCCGTGGAAGTTGCTGCAATTGCTGTTGGGCTTATTTATGATAAAAAGGGAGACGATCAGACAATTACATTTCAGAATTTTGCACTATCGCATTGGGATGTTAAAAGATACGCAAAGTGGACGGTTAAAAATGCTGCCTCTATTAATCCGCTTGTTAATATTGCAGAATTCAATGTGTTTGATATCAACGGTAATGTAATCTGGACGGAATTAAATAGATTGGAAAGTGCAATCGGTAAGTATTATTCTCACAGATTGGCACCGTTTAAAGATCAGCAATATTTTGAAATGATTGGTAAGTATCCCCAATTTAATGTTGGGTGGGATGATTTTGGCGACGAGAATACTCCTTTCACTTACGGTGATCCATTAACAAGCAAATTTCTTTACTACTCTAAGGAGCGCGGAAAAGCTAACGATTTTTATAACATTGCCTCAACAGCGGTTATTGTAATAATTTCAAATCATATAATAAGTGCAATTGATGCTGCCTGGTCTGCGGCAAGCTATAACAGGGATTTAAGCATTTCATCAGAAATTAAAAAAGTCGATTTTGGATTTAGGACTTTTTATTACCCTCAGTTAAATTTGCAGTATAATTTTTAACATTTTTTTTATCAATAGGATTTTTTGTGAAAGAACCGATTGTTGTAATTGTAGGAAGACCTAATGTTGGTAAATCAACTCTTTTCAACCGGCTAACCAAAAGCACTACATCCATTGTTGATGATGTAAGCGGAGTTACAAGAGATAGAGTTTATGGAGATGTTGAATGGAATGGCAAACATTTCAGGTTAATTGATACCGGCGGATATGTACCCGATTCCGAAGACACGTTTGAAAGTGCTATCCGCGAGCAGGTTGAAATTGCATTGGATGAATGCGACGCAATTTTGTTTATTGTTGATGGAAGAATCGGTTTAACTCCATTTGATAAAGAGATTGCAGGTATAATCCGAAGATCGTCCAAACTTCATTACTTGCTTGTTAATAAATCCGATACTACCGCATTAGGAGTTTATAAAAATGATTTTTATGAACTCGGTTTTGAACATATTTATGATATTAGCGCGCTAAACGGAAGAAACCTTGGAGATTTTCTAGATGATCTTCAAAACCATCTTCCATTCCCCGATGAAAAAGAAACTCCGGATTACCGGCTTCGGCTTTCGATTATTGGAAGACCTAATGTTGGTAAATCATCCTTAACAAATGCTTTACTCGGTTACGACAGAAGCATTGTTACAAATATTCCCGGAACTACAAGGGACAGTATCGATTCTGTTCTAAAATATTACGGCGAAGAAATTATTCTTGTTGATACTGCCGGGCTAAGAAAAAAAACTAAAATAAAAGAGAATATAGAATTTTTTGCAAGTGTAAGGACATACCGCGCTCTATGGGATAGTGATGTTGCAATTCTTCTTGTTGATGCCGAATTAGGAATAGAAAACCAGGATCAGAAAATTATTCAGGAAGCTGTTAGAAGGAGAAAGGGACTTATAATTGCAATCAATAAATGGGACCTCATTGAAAAAGAAACCAATACTGCCCGTCAATTCCAGATTGCTGTTAAAGAAAAAGTTGGTATGGCAGACTATATTCCTATTATTACAATTTCTGCACTTACAAAACAGAGAATCTATAAATTGATTGACCTTGCAAAAAAGATTAATGAAGAGCGTAAGAAAAAAATTCCAACAAGCCAATTGA
Organism: Ignavibacteriales bacterium; assembly: GCA_020059785.1. Classification (GTDB taxonomy): domain Bacteria; phylum Bacteroidota; class Ignavibacteria; order Ignavibacteriales; family Melioribacteraceae; genus DSXH01. The sequence goes on from JAGVBL010000332.1 coordinate 7,277, forward strand.
ATGACGTATTACTTCCTCTAATTGCTGCTACACCACCTCCGGCAACACCAACAGGTAAGGAGGTTAAGATTAAATATATTACTCAGGTTGGCGAGCACTATCCTATTTTTCTTTTCTTTGCCAATGAACATAAATTTGTGCCGGAACATTACCGCCGCTTTTTGGAAAGACTTATTCGCGAGAATTTCGGTTTTGAAGGTGTTCCGATGACAATTTCATTCAAAGAGAAATAGTAATATTGCCATTAGAACCGCATATTCATTATTCAATCCATATCCATTAAATCCGAAAATAGTTATATTTCCAACCGAATAATTGACTTTTCAAAAAATGTTAGCATTAAAAAATATAATTGTTGTTGGCGGAAATGCAGCAGGACCGGCAGCCGCAGCCAAGGCAAAACGTGTTGCTCCCGCTTCAAACGTCCTATTATTTGAAGCCGGTGATTTTATTTCTACGGGAACGTGCGAATTACCTTATGTTTTATCCGGGGTGATAAAAAATTATAAGGACATTATTTTTTTCAATCCCGATTCATTTGAAAAAGAAAAAGGGGTTAAAGTTCTTACAAATCATTTTGTAGAAAAGATTGACCGTAATTATAAGAAGGTTACCGTAAGGAATTTAGTCTCAAACCAGACTTTTGATCAATATTACGATCGACTGATTCTTGCTACCGGCTCTAATGCAAAAAAA